>JAHCIE010000682.1 GCA_026129385.1 Anaerolineae bacterium | reverse complement strand
CGGGTCTTGCCGACGCCGCCCGTCCCCGTGAGTGTCACCAGGCGCGCCGCCCGGCGGCGGAGGAGGGCCTCGACGGCAGCAAGCTCCTCTTCGCGCCCGATGAACGACGTCAAGGGGGTCGGCAGGTTGTACGCAGGTTTGGACTTTGTCGGGGACGCAGCGAAGGCCAACGTAACGTAGGGCTGCCGCGCCTCGGTCGGTATCTGCAAGGCATCCAGCAGCGCGTCGACGACCTGGCGGGTGGGCTGCCGCCGGCCGGCCTCGATTTTCTTCAGGTAATCGGTCGAGCAGCCCGCCAGCCCGGCCAGTGCCTCCTGGGTCAGGCCCTGCTCCTTGCGCGTGCGCTTCAACCATGCCTGAAAGGTGAGGTCCGCTTGCATGAAGATCCCCTTTCGCCCACGCGCCTCCCACAGACGGGATACGCGGCGCGCGGCTCCGCACCTGCGTACCTCATTATATCACAAGCAGACACGCGTTGACCCGGCCGCAGATAACGAACTGTCCCCCTTTTGTCCCTCTGGAGTCCACCGCATGCCTCCGATAGGGCGGTACACTGCTGTCATCGAACGGCAGCCCGAAGGAGCGTCACTCACCAAGGAGGGACACGATGGACACGCGGCATGTGGAGAAGACTTCTGTGACCCGCTCGCGCAAGGCGTACCTGGGCTTGGGGCTAGGTCTGACGCTTGTCGTCGCCCTGGCCGTCGTCGTCCGCTTCGCCCATCGCCCCAGTCAGATCACGAACGCCACCGTGACAGCGACGGAGTACATTGCCCCCTCGACGCAGGATAAGACTGTGAACGGAGCCGTCGCTGCGTCGCTCCCTGCCCCGGCCGCCGCCTTCCCGCGCGAACTGGTGGCGATGGAGGCGGCCGGGGCCGTCAATCTGGCCCGGCCCGTGGCCGTGTCGCGCGAGTTGGTGGAACTGGAGGCGGCGGGGTTGGTCACCCTGGCTCGCCGGGCCGCCCCGCCGTTGGCAGCGGCTCGTCCGGCGTTCCCACGCGAGCTGGTCGAGATGGAGGCGGCGGGCCTCATCAACGTGGCACGACCGCTCGCGACGCTTCCTCAGCCCCTGCCCACCCAGCGCGATGGCCCCTACTGACGCTCATGAGCTTAGAGCGACGCGCCGAGTGTGATGCGTGATGGGTGGTGCGTGGTGCGTGATGCGTGAGAGGAAGTTGTCTTCTCTGGTCACGCGCCACGCACCACGTTTCTCGTCCTATGGCCCGTACATGAATGTCCAGATGTGCTCGACAATGGTCCAGCGGTCGACCTCGGGCAACGACTCCCAGGAGTGGTTGGCGACGCCAGGCAGACCGCCGCTGATGGCGGTGAAGAGGCTGTAGCCCGTACGGCCAGCGAGGGTCTTCGGGTCGGCGAGGCTCGACGCGCTACCGCCCGCACCCTGCGCGCCGTGACAACTCGCACATTGTTGAGCATACAGTGTCGCGCCGCGCTCTAGTTGGGTGGGGGGGGTGTGTTGCTGCGTCAGCCAGGCGAGCACGTCCCAGCGGTCCTGCTCCGAGAGCGTACCCTCGTAGCCGATCATGGCCGTACCGAGGACGCCCCTGGCGATAGAGCGATTGAGGGAGGCGGGGGTGCGCTGGCGGACGAACTCTGCGTCGTGCCAGTTGGGGGGGCGCGGGTTGAGGGTGCGCGCCAGGGTCGTGTCGCCGTCGGCCTTCTCGCCGTGGCAGTTGACGCAGTA
>JAHCIE010000681.1 GCA_026129385.1 Anaerolineae bacterium | reverse complement strand
CGCCAGCGTCATCTGTACCGATAAAACTGGCACCCTGACCCAAAACGAGATGACAGTCCGCTCCCTCTGGCTGCCCACCCAAACGTGCGTGGTCAGCGGTATCGGCTACACGCCTGATGGGACTGTGGAGGGCGACCCCACCCACGCCTCGGACCTTCGCGAACTACTGGTGGCCGCCGCGCTATGCAACAACGCACGGCTGCTACCGCCGAGCGCCGCGTCCTCACACTGGAGCATCCTCGGCGATCCGACCGAAGCCGCGCTGTTGATCGCCGCCGTGAAGGGCGGCGTAGACCTTGCGGCAGAGCGTCGCCGCCTGCCGCGCGTGCGTGAGATACCCTTCGACTCGCGGCGCAAGCGTATGTCCACCATCCACGATACGCTCTACCGGGGTAGGGAGCGCAACGGATCAGGCCCGCCTCCTCTGGCTTATGTCAAGGGTGCGCCAAAGGAGATGTTATCGCTGTGTGACACGATCTGGCGCGACGGCCAGGCACTGCCCCTCGATAGCGCCACGCGGGCGGCCATCGTCGCCGCCAACGACGAGTACGCCCGCAACGGTCTGCGCGTCCTGGCCGCCGCGCGCCGCGACCTCCCGTCCGACCTGACCAACTATTCGGCTGAGAGCGTCGAGCGACAGCTGACCTTCATCGGTCTGGCGGCCATGATGGACCCACCGCGCCCCGAGGTGGCGGCAGCGGTGGAGACGTGCCACCGCGCCGGCATTCGCATCGTCATGGTCACCGGCGACTACGGCCTGACCGCCGAGAGCATCGCGCGCCGCGTCGGCATCGTCCGTGGGGCGCAGCCGCGCATCATCACCGGCAGCGAGATCGAGACCTTGACCGACGCTGACCTGACCGACGCCCTGGCGGGCGAGGCCATCTTCGCCCGCGTCGCGCCCGAGCACAAGCTGCGCGTCGTCGCGGCGCTCCAGTCCCTCGGCCAGATTGTCGCAGTCACCGGGGATGGCGTGAATGATGCCCCCGCGCTGAAGAAAGCCGACATCGGCGTGGCGATGGGCGTGGCGGGCACGGACGTCGCCAAGGAAGCCGCCGACATTATCCTCACCGACGACAACTTCGCCTCCATTGTCGCGGCCGTCGAGGAAGGGCGGGCGGTGTATGCCAACATCCGCAAGTTCACCACCTACATCTTCACCAGCAACACGACCGAAGCCGTGCCTTTCATCGTCTTCGCCTTCAGCGGCGGCCGGATCCCGCTGGCCCTGACCGTCATGGATGTGCTCGCCGTGGACCTGGGGACCGACATGGCCCCGGCCCTGGCCCTGGGTGCTGAGCCGCCGGAATCGGGGCTTATGGACCGCCCGCCCCGCCCCGCCCAGCAACACATCATCGACCGGCGGCTCATTTGGCGGTCGCTCATATTCCTGGGCCTGTTGCAGAGCGCGGCGGCCATGTTCGCCTTCTACGCCCAATACTGGCTCAACGGCTACTGGGGCCAGTGGCTCGACCTGCCCGCCAGTGGACCCATCTACCTGGGAGCCACCGCCATGACCCTGGGCGCGGTGGTCGCGACACAGATCGGCAATCTGTTCGCCCAGCGTACCGAGCGCGCCTCCGTACTGAGCATCGACTGGCGCGGGAACCGCCTGATCTGGATCGGCATCGCCGTCGAAGTCACCCTGCTGCTGGCGATTATCTATGTACCGGCCCTCCAGGCGGTCTTCAGCACCGCACCGTTCCCACCCCGTC
>JAHCIE010000680.1 GCA_026129385.1 Anaerolineae bacterium | reverse complement strand
TCCGCGCCGTCAACCGCACCGACAAGGTCTACGGCCAGGTGTGGATCGACAGCGTGACCAGCCGCCCCGGCGCGACCCCCAACCTGCGCGCCCAGCTCGGCTTCGGCCCAACGGGCAGCAACCCAACCAACAACCAGGCCTGGACCTGGGTGGACGCCAGCTTCAACGTCGACGCAGGCAACAACGACGAGTTCAAGGCCAGCCTGCTGCCCGAGGCCGTGGGCAGCTACGACTACGTCTACCGCTACACCACCACCGGCGGCCGCGACTGGCTGTACGCCGACCTCAACGGCCCCATCGCGGCGGGCGCATCACCCGCCAACCCTGGCAAGCTGACCGTCAACCCCAGCGACGACACCACCGCCCCCGCCATCCCCACCGGCCTGCGCGTCGTCGGCGCGTCGCCCAGCGGCGTCGAGCTGGCCTGGGACCCCGTGACTGGCGACCCGACCCTGTACGGCTACGAGGTGCGCCGCGCCGCCACGGCTGGCGGTCCCTTCACGACCCTGGCCCGCGTAACCGGCGCAACCTATACCGACCTTGACGTGACCGAGGGCGCGACCTACTTCTACGCCGTGCGCGCCGTCGACCTGTCCCTCAACCGCTCGGCCGACTCCGCGCCGGTTCAGGCGACAGCCGCCCTGCGCACAGTCACCCTCGTCTTCACCGTCACCGTCCCGGCCACGACGGATGCGACCGGCCGCAAGGCGTACATCGCGGGCTTCCTCGACCGCCTCGATGGCGACCTGCCCCAGTGGAACCCCGGCGGCGTGGCCCTCACCCGTAGCGACGCCACCCACTGGACCATCACCCTGACCGGCAAGGAGGGCACGCAGATCGAGTACAAGTACGCCCTCGGCTCGTGGGACTACGTGGAGAAGGATGGCACGTGCGGCGAGATCGGCAACCGCCAGCTCACCTTGAGCTACGGCAGCAACGGCACGCAGACCGTCAACGATACCGTCCTCAACTGGCGCAACGTCGCGCCCTGCGGCAACTAGCGGAGGATGGCACGGGGGTCGTAGCCACAGGCCAACCCTGGAACAGGCCTGCCAGCCTATCAGGCCCGGCCCCCGTGCCGGCTCATCTACACGAGGATACTCGCATGAAATTGGGTGTTGTCTTTCCCCAGACCGAGATTGGTCCCGACCCCGCCACGGTGCGCGCCTACGCCGAGGCCGTCGAGGGCCTGGGCTTCGCGTACCTGCAAGCCTACGACCACGTCCTGGGCGCGGATACCCGCGTGCGCCCCGACTGGCGCGGCCCCTACACGCTGGAGACCCTGTTCCACGAGGTCTTCGTCCTCTTTGGCTACCTGGCCGCCATCACCCACCGCCTGGAACTCGTGACTGGCATCCTCATCCTCCCCCAGCGACAGACCGCCCTGGTCGCCAAGCAAGCCGCCGAAGTTGACGTGTTGAGCGGCGGACGGCTGCGCCTGGGCGTCGGCGTCGGCTGGAATCACGTCGAGTACGAAGCGCTCGGGATGGACTGGAAGACGCGCGGCGTGCGCCAGGCCGAGCAGATCGAGGTGATGCGCCGCCTGTGGGTCGAGGACTTCGTCACGTTCGAAGGCCGCTTCCACACGATGACCGACGTGAACATCCTGCCGCCGCCCGTGCAGCGCCCGATCCCGATCTGGTTCGGCGGCTCGCACGAGGCGGTGATCAAGCGCTGCGCGCGGCTGGGCGACGGCTGGATGCCGATCCTGGCCCCCGACGC
>JAHCIE010000068.1 GCA_026129385.1 Anaerolineae bacterium | reverse complement strand
TCGCAGCGAGTAATACGCGCCCGCGATGAACAGCCAGCCGCAGTAGAAGACAACGGGCGTGGTCAGCAGGAGCATGATGACGTTGTGGCTCAGGCCGAAGGTCGGCAGGCTCACGCCCAGGAGGTTCATGCCCAGCGGCGAGTACAGCACGATGGGGATGGTCAGCAGCAGCGCGATGAAGAACTTGTTGCGCATGTCGCGTTCCATCGCCGCCGCCATGCCGGGGTCGGACATGGCGTGGCCCGCGTGGTCGTGGTCCGCCATGGCGTGGCCCGCGTGGTCCGCCGGGGCAGGGGGCGCAGCCGCGTGGCCAGCGTGGGCATGGTGGGCCGCCGCCGTGGCGGGCATCTCGTACTGCATGCGGTCGTGGCGGGTTCCCATAGTAATGGGCTGGGTGTCGACACCGTGGGCCAGGTGCGCCAGCCGCCGTTGAGGCGCGGGCATGACGTGGGCGGCGTGGTCGGTGGCAGTGCCCGCCGCGGCGTCGCACGAGCAACCGGTCGTGGCAATGAGGGCTTCGATGTCGGGGACGGTGATCATGCTGGGGTGGTAGCCGACGTGGGCGACATTGTTGAGCCAGTCAACGTGGACACTCGTGATATGCGAACTGGCGCGCAGGGCATCCTCCACCGCCTGGGCGCATTCCAGGCAGTGCAGCCCCTCTAGCGCAATGGTCGCGTGAGCCGTGGCCGGGCTGGCTGACGCACTCATGGTGTGATGATCCACAGTACCCTTCCCTTCGCATCTATTTGTAACGCCCACGTATATACTTTATGAATGATAAAATCTAGCGTCAAGTCAATGGATTGCACCCCGGATACCAGACACGGTTGAAAGCCAATTTCTCCTGGGGGGCTACAGACTGCCAGACTACCGGCTCAGGGGGAGGGGCTATGAGCGGGCGTCCGCGCCTGGGCGACTGGCGTGGCCGGGCAGCCTTGCGCTTCCTCTTGCCTCGCAAGCCAAGTTGGGGCAGAATTGCGCTTGTAGGTTGCTAGAAGAGGAGAGCGCCCATGACGCCCTTGATCACCACCGATGCCCTCACGAAAGATTTCACCCTCCGTGGTGGGGTGTTGCGCGCGCCGCAGGTCTTGCGCGCCGTTGACCGTGTCACCCTCACGATTGATGCGGGCGAGAGTCTTGTCCTGGTCGGTGAGTCTGGGTCGGGCAAGACGACCCTGGGCCGCATGCTGGTCGGCCTGACCGAGCCGACCTCGGGGTCGTATCGTTTCGACGGACGGGACCTGGCCCGCCTCGCGCCCGCTGCCCGCCGCGAGACCCGCGCCCAGGCCCAGATGGTCTTTCAGGACGCCAGCGCGGCCTTCAATCCGCGCCGTACCATCGCCGCCAGCCTCGAGGTGCCCCTACGCTATAACCGCCGCTTGAGCGATGCCGAGGCGCATCGCGAGGCTGCTCATCTGCTGGATCGGGTGGGGCTTTCCCCGGCGGTGTACCTCAACCGCTACCCTCACGAGCTATCCGGCGGCCAGCGTCAGCGCGTTGGCCTGGCCCGCGCCCTGGCCTCGAAGCCGCGCTTCATCGTGGCAGACGAACCCGTGTCGGCTCTCGATGTGTCGGTCCGCGCTCAGGCGCTGCGTTTGATGCGTGAGCTGCAACGCGAGGATGGGCTGGCTCTACTGTTCATCACCCACGACCTGGGTGTCGCGCGCGTGATGGCTGATAGGGTGATGGTCATGTACCTGGGGGCGCTGGTGGAGGAAGGGCCGGTGACTGACGTCCTGACGCGGCCCGCCCACCCCTACACCCGCAGCCTGCTGGCCGCCACCCCCGTCCCCGACCCCACCCGTCCCCCGCCGCGCCAGCGGCTGGTGGGCGACATTCCCTCGCCGCTGGATGTGCCGCGCGGCTGCCGCTTCCACACCCGCTGTCCCTTCGCCCATGAGCAGCTAACGGAAGCCGAGCGTAGCTTATGCCACAACGAGGCCCCGCCGGTTGTCACCTTCCCCAGCGGCCAGGGCGCCGCCTGCCACTACGCCGCGCGCGTCAGGACCGCTAACTAACGAGGGGATCGCCCTGGCTGGCGGGGGTCGCCTGGTCGGCCAACGTGGTCACGAATAGCTGCTGATAGGCGGCCACGTCGACCTCCGTCACCACGTCCACCTGAGTGGGCGACGGCGTCCACCACTCGTTGGCCGCGCCGCGCTGCGGCGCCGGGCGGCGGTCGATGACCGTCATGCCCCGCGTCGCCTCCCCCATCAACTCCACTGTTAGCGGCAGGCGCACGGTGTGCGCCTTATCCGGTGCGATGACGGTGGCTACAGCGCCAGCATCGCCAATCATAGCCGTGGCGCGGCCCATCGTGGCGCACGTCGACACGAGGATGCGCCCCGCGACGCTGAGCGACGGGCTAGGATGGGTGGTTAGCGTCCGACTCTCTTCGAGGCTGAACGTCAGGCTGCGGAATGGGTCGAGCGGGTAGAGGGTGATCGGCAGACCGCTGTCCAGGACAATACGCGACGCCTCAGGGTCCTGGCGGATGTTGAACTCAGCGACGGGGTTGGTATTGCCATGAGCGAGGTACGCACCGCCCATGAGGGTCACGCCTGACACCTTCGCGGCCGCCAGGTCTGGGTACTGGCGGATGAACAAGGCCAGGTTTGTCAGCGGGGCGAGGGCGACGAGGCGAACCGGCGTGTCAGCGCCAGTGAGCAGGGCGCGCAGTAGTTCGATAGCGTGGACGGCGACCGGGGAGCGGTCTGGCGGCGGCAGGCCAATATCGGCCATGCCATCCGCGCCGTGGATATTCACCGCGAGAGGACGTAGCGCCTCGACCAGCGGCTGCCGTACGCCGGCCGCGACGGGCAGGTCGCGCGGCGCGTTGGCCACGTCCAGAATCTTGAGGGTATTATCAATGACTCGGGGCAGGCCATGATTGCCGGCTGCACACGTAATGCCCAGGACGCGCAGGGCGGGTGAGCGCAAGGCCAGCAGCAGCGCCAGCGCATCGTCATAGCCGGTGTCGACGTCGAGGAGGGTGGGGATCACGGTGGGCTACCCCTGGTCGCGCCACAACGACACGAGTCGTCGCTCCTTTGCCAGAACCAGTCCTCGATCGGTGATGCGCAGGCCAGAACTGACCGGCAGGGTGAAGGTCGAGATACGCATTAGCCAGTAGGGATGGAACAAGCCCAGGTCGTTCAGGGCAGCATACACGGCGCGCACATCCTCGGCGGTGGCGGCTACTGAGCGATCCGACAGGATACCCGCGATGGGCAACGGCAGGCGGGCCAGCACGACCCCATCGCGCACGACAGCGATACCGCCGTCCATGTCGATGACGGTGTTGGCAGCCAGCGCCATGTCCTCGGCTGTCTTGCCGAACACGGCCAGATTATGGCTGTCATGGGCGTGGCTGGACGCGAACGCGCCGCACTGGACGCCCAGACCCCGCACCAGTCCGAAGGCGCGCCCACCAAGACCGTCGTAGCGGTTGACAATGGCGAGCCAGATCAGGTCACTGTCCTCGGGCAGAGTGGCTATCCCGGCCCGCGCCAGGACGACGCCTTGCCCCTCGACGGCGACGGTCTGGTGAACGCACTCCATCACCCTTGCCTCAAGCTCGCCATCGTGAATAGGGGTCGGCAGGCGGAAGTCGTCGGGCGTCTGGCGTCTCACGCGCAGCGTGCCGCGCAGACTGGCCAGCGGGTCGGGCGTCTCCGCGCGCCACAGGCAGCGGCCCTCCTCGGCGACGACCTGGCCGTCCACCAGCACCAGCCGGGCCTGGAAGTCGGCCAGGCTATCGACCAGCACGATGTCGGCGGCGCGTCCTGGTGCAATGGCGCCCCGGTCCCAGAGGCGCATGCGCCGCGCCGGATTGAGGGTCACGGTGCGCAGTGCGCGCATGGGGTCCATACCGAGGCGGACGGCCAGGCGCAGCAGGTGGTCCAGGTGGCCCACTTCCAGGAGATAGTCGGGGGCCACGTCGTCGGTAATGAGACACAGGCCGATATCCAGGGGCAGGCTCTCCAGGGCCGCAATCACCTCGGTCGTCATGTAGCGTTCCTGGAGCATGAGAGTGACGCCCTGGCGGGCCTTCTCCACGAGGTCGGCCGCCGTCGCAAGAGTGTGGTCCGAGTCGACACCGATCGCCACCCAGGCCGACAGGGCGCGACCGCGCAGCATGGGGTTGTGGCCCTCGATGACCCCGGGGCTGTCGGGGCGGTAGCCCTCCAATCCGCCGGCCGCCGCCAGGATAGCCAACAGGCGTGGGTCCTCAGCCATGATGCCCGCCCCGTCCATGACCTCGGCCAGGCCGCGCACGCGGGGGTGGGCCAGCAGGGCCGTCACGTCGTCGGCTTCGATGGACCCGCCGGCCGTCTCCAGGCCGACAGCCGAGGGCACACTGGAACTGACCAGGTATTCGACCTTGAGGGGCAGGGCGTCGGAGGCGGCAAGCATGGCGCGGATGCCGTCGGCGCCCAGAACGTTGGCGACTTCGTGGGGGTCTTCGAGGACAGTGGTCACGCCTAGAGGCAGGACGGCCTCGGCGAAGGCGGCGGGCGTGACGAGGCTACTCTCGATATGCAGGTGGGCGTCTACCAGGCCCGGCGTGGCGATGCGCCCCTGGCCGTCGATGACCCGCTGCGCCGAGCGGGCAGGGAGGCTGCCGGGCGGCTCAACCGCCGCGATACGTCCATTCCACACGGCGATGTCGGCGGGGTAGATCTCGCCGGTCAGAACATTGGCGAGGCGAACGTTGGTGAGGAGCAGGTCAACCGGGATGCGGGCCAGGGCCGCTTGCAGCAGACTCATGAGATGTTCCTCGTCACGCGGAGATAGGCCAGACTATAGCTGAAGGCGCATGCAGAGGCAAGTCAGAGTCGCGGCCGTCACCGCACGGCGCACAGGTCGAGTGCGGTTAGCAGTCGGCGGGAAGTTGAACGCGCCCGAATTGTATGGTATGCTCATGGCGGGCAGCGAATGCACTACCACAGCTACGGTCTCGGAGGAGGAGAAAGCCCATGAAAAGCCTGTTCTCGCGCCATCTCGTTGGCCTGATCGGCCTCATCGTCCTTGCCCTGCTTGTCGGCGCATGTGGTCAGGCGGCGGCTCCCGCCCCCGCTCCCGCCGCGCCGTCCGCGAAGGCCACCGACGCCCCCAAAGCCGCTGCGCCCGCCGGTTCAACCGCGCCGGCCGCCGCGCCGGCCGCGAAGGCCACCGACGCCCCCAAAGCCGCTGCGCCCGCGGCTGGACCTCCCCAGCGGGGTGGCGTAACCGTCATTGCCATTGACTCAGACCCTGAGACTCTCAACCTGGGCACCACCACCAGCAACACGTCGGGTGACGTAGGCGCCAAGATTCTGGAGGGCCTGGTCTATCTCGACCCTACCATGACACCCCAAGGCGAACTGGCGACGTCATGGGAAATCTCGCCTGATGGCAAGACCTACACTTTCACGTTGCGCCCCAACGTGACGTGGCACGACGGCAAGCCCTTCACCAGCGCCGACGTCAAGTTCACCTTCGACGAAATCCTCGCCAAGTTCCACCCGCGCACCCAGAGTCTGATGAAGCAGCGCGTCGAGTCCGTCGAGGCGCCCGATCCTCTCAAGGTCGTCATCAAGCTCAAGGAGCCGTTTGCGCCGTTCCTGACCCAGATGACCGTCTTCGACGCGCCGATCCTGCCCAAGCACCTGTACGAGGGCACGGACATCCTCAAGAACGATTATAACCTGAAGCCCGTTGGCACAGGCCCCTTCAAGTTCAGTGAGTGGGCGCGGGGTAGCCAGGTGAAGCTGGTCCGCAATGACAAGTATTGGGGCGAGGGCAAGCCCTACCTGGACGGGGTCAACTTCCAGGTCATCCCTCAGGGGCCAAACCGCTCGACAAGCCTGGAGACAGGTGAGACTGACTTTGTCCTCGATTTCTACCTGCCCAAGGCCGACGCCAAGCGTTTGCTAGCGAACCCCAACCTTCAGTCCAAGCGCGGTCAGGGCTTTCCTGCCATCGACTTCGTCACCATCAACACTCAGACCCCCGCGCTGTCGAAGCCAGAGGCCCGCCAGGCGCTGGCGATGGCCATCGACCGCAAGCGCCTGGTCGAGCAGTCCATGGGTGGCATCGGCCGCCCCGGCAAGGGGCCGTGGGGCGACGGCTTCCCGTGGATGCTGACCGACGCCGCTGACTTTGATAAGCTCTATCCCCGTGATGTAGAGAAGGCCAAGGCGCTGCTGGACAAGGCGGGCGTGACGGCGGGCGCCGATGGCTCGCGCGGTAAGCTGCGCCTGGTGTACGACGCGGCACGTCCCCAGTTCGTGTCAGGCGGCCAGATCATCAAGGAAAACCTCAAGGACATCGGCTTCGACGTCGAGTTGCAACCCCTGGAACGGGCCGTCATGATCGACAAGGTCTTCGCTAACCGCGACTATGACCTGACGCTCCAGTCCTACGTCTCCAGCGGTGACCCGGCCATCGGCTACCACCGCCTGTACCTGACCAACACCACCAAGACCCAGTTCCTCAACGCGTCGGGCTGGGGCAGCGAGCAGGTGGACGGGCTGCTAAACAAGGCGGCTGTGACACCCGATCGCGACGCGCGCGGCAAGCTGTACCAGGAGGCGGCCGTCATCCTGGCCCAGCAGCTGCCGAGCATCGTTCTCTTCGACGAAGAGGGTATGGACATCGCTACCAAGAAGCTCAACAACCTGTGGACGGTACGTGACTCCCGCGACGGATGGGAGAACGCGTGGCTAACCAAGTAGGTCTATAGACCAAGCAACACAGGCCAAATGATTCACGGCCTGGCGCTCGTCGATGATTGGTCCTTCGCCCTTCGCCTTTGGTGCCTGCCATGTCTTCTGCCAGCCCTGCGCTGTTTCGTTACATCGGCGTCCGTATCCTGCAGGCGCTTCCGCTCTTGCTGGGTGTGGTGGTTGTCAACTTCCTGTTGATTCAACTCGCCCCCGGCGATCCGACGACGGTCCTCATCGGCGATTACCCCGCGCCTGAGGAATACGTCCGTCAGGTGCGCGCCGAGTTTGGTCTGGACCAGCCGCTTCCCACGCGGCTGGTCAATTACCTGGGGCAGCTAGCGCAGGGCAACCTGGGCTACTCCTTCGCCAACCGGATGCCGGTACGGGAGCTGATCCTCCAGCGCCTGGGCGCGACGATCCTCCTGACCGGCGTGGCCATGGCTCTGGCGACGGTCATCGGCGTCCTGGCTGGCGTGTGGGCGGCCCGCTACCGGGGCAAGGCTACCGATGGCGTGGTGCAGACGACGGCCCTGCTGGGCTACTCCATCCCGGAGTTCTTCCTGGGCCAGATCCTCATCCTGATCTTCGCCGTCTGGCTTGGCTGGCTGCCATCCCAGGGAATGCGCTCGGCGCGCTCGACCGCCACCGGCCCGGCCGCGACTCTGGAAGTGGGTCTGTTCCTCATCCTGCCCGCCATTGCCCTGTCCATGCGCTACGTGGCCCTCATCTCGCGCCTGACGCGCGCCTCAGTCGCTGAGGCGCTGACCAGTGACTACGTGCTGGGCGCGCGGGCGCGGGGTGTTAGCGAGCGGCGTGTGCTGTTCGTCCATGCCCTGCGCAACGCCGCTGCGCCCATTGTCACGGTCATCGGCTACAACCTCAGTTTCATCCTGGCCGGCTCGGCCCTGGTCGAGACTGTCTTCGCCTGGCCGGGCATCGGTCGCCTGTTGTTCGACTCTATCACCCGCCGTGACTACCCAGTCATGACAGCTATCCTGCTCATGGTGTCCATCGGCGTCGTCCTCGCCAACCTGATCACCGATCTGATTCAGGCCGTCATCGACCCGCGCGTGAGGTACAGCTAGATGGCCGCCCTGCCTGAAACCCTACCCGGCCAGGCCAGCCGCCTGTCCGACGCCTGGTACGCCTTCCGCCGTAACCGCCGCGCCGTGGCCGGGCTGGTCATCCTGCTGACGTGGACGGTTCTCGCCATAGGCGCGCCCCTCTTCGCCGGCTCCAACCCCTACCGGGGCGGGCCGGATGCCCTGCTGCCCCCCGGTAGCCCCGACCACTGGCTTGGCACCGACAACCTGGGCCGCGACATCTGGGCGGAGCTGGTCTATGGGGCGCGTGTGTCCCTCACCATCGGCGCCGCCACTGCCCTGGTGTCGGTCGCCCTGGGCATCGCCGTCGGCAGCCTGGCGGGCTACTTCGGCGGTCGGGTCGACGGCGTGCTGATGCGCTTCGCCGAGTTCTTCCAGGTGCTGCCCCGCTTCGTGCTGGCGCTGGTCATCGTCGCCCTGTTCGGCGGCGGACTATGGAAGCTCATCATCGTCATCGCCGTCCTGTCCTGGCCGCAAACGGCGCGCGTCGTGCGCGCCCAGTTTCTCAGCCTACGCGAGGCGGGCTTCGTGGAGGCAGCGCGGCTGGGTGGCATGGATACCCTGGGCCTTATCACCCGCGAGATCTGGCCCAACGCCCTCACGCCGGTCATCGTCCTGGTGTCGCTGGAGATGGCGTCGGCTATTCTCATCGAGGCGGGCCTGGGCTTCTTTGGCCTGGGCGACCCGAACCTGGTCAGCTGGGGCAGCATGCTCAATGCCGCCCAGGGCTACCTGCGCCAGGCGTGGTGGATGGCCGTCATGCCCGGCCTCGCCATCCTGTCGGTCGTCCTGTCGCTGAACGTGGTGGGCGACGGGCTGAACGATGCCCTTAACCCCCGGCTGCGGGAGGCGGCATGAGCGAGGCGATTCTCGACGTACAGGGCCTGGTGACGGAGATTCGCACGCGGCGGGGCGTGGTGCGCGCGGTGGATGACGTGTCGCTGACTGTCGGACGCGGCGAGATTGTGGCGCTGGTGGGCGAGTCGGGGTCGGGCAAGTCCATGACGGCCTACTCCCTCATGCAGCTATTCCCCACCCCGGCGGCGCGCATCGCGGCGGGGCAGATCCGCTTCGAGGGCCGCGACTTGCTGACCACCCCCCCCGATGAGTTGCGCCGTATTCGCGGTGATCGCATGGCGATGATCTTTCAGGACCCCAGTTCTTTCCTCAACCCGCTGATGACGGTGGGCAGGCAGGTGGCCGAGCCCCTGCTGGCCCGTGACTATCCGAGGAACCAGATCGACGCTCGCGTCCACGACCTCCTGACACGCATGGGGCTGCCAGATGCGGCCTCCCTGGCGCGACGCTATCCCTTCGAACTGTCGGGCGGCCAGCGCCAGCGTGCTCTCATTGCCGCGGCTCTCGCCTGCAAACCCACGCTGCTCATCGCGGATGAGCCGACGACGGCGCTGGACGTGACGGTACAAGCGCAGATCATGGACTTGTTGCGCTCGCTCCGCGATGAGTTGGGCCTGTCCCTCCTCCTCATTACGCATGACCTGGGCATCGTAGCACAGCACGCCGACCGGGTATACGTCATGTACGCAGCGCGGCTGGCTGAGACGGCCACCACGCGGGACCTGTTCCATGATCCCCGCCACCCCTACACCCGGGGGCTTCTACGCAGCACCTTGAGCATCGAGGGCGCCAGTGACGAGCTATACTCCATCCCCGGCGTCGTGCCCAACCTGGCTGCCCCACCCCAGGGCTGCCGCTTCCACCCGCGCTGCCCTTTGGCGACGGAGACATGCCACCAGCAGCCGCCCCTTGCCGCAGCCGGGGCGAGCCTCGTCGCGTGCTGGTACAGCGACCGAGTGGCATAGCCTGCTGAGCGGGACACCCATTGGCAGCGGCATTAGCCCTTGACCGGACACTCGCTCCGTCCCATACTCTTTTTTATAGTGTGTCAAACTTGAGGTCGGTGTTGCTCATCGCCTCGTCAGGGCGAGAGGTTGCGTGTGACGAAGCCCATCCCTGTTCAGGCCTTCCGCCTCGATCAATCCGGCTTGATGCGCCTGTTTGGCGAGCTGGAGGCACGCATCATGTCGGTGATGTGGAATCTCCATGAGGCGACCATTCAGGACGTCTGCGACCGTCTGGGCGACCCTAACTACCTGACGGTGACGACCGTCATGAACCGCCTGGTCTTCAAGAAGGTGCTGTCCCGCCATCGAGAAGGCAAGGTGTACGTCTACACGCCGGTGCAGACACGGGACCAGTTTCTAGAGAGCGTCTCCCAGCAGGTGATGCAGAGCCTGCTCAAGGATTTTGGCTCCGTGGCGGTGACCCAGTTCGCGGAAGCGGTGGATGGCCTGTCAGAGAACGAACTGGCCGCCCTGGAGCAGGCTATCGCCCGCGCGCGACAGAAGGGCGGGGCCACGACGTGAGGGGGCTGTATTGATGCGCCAGTCGCGCATCTGGGCGATCTCCCGCTCCTGGGCCACGATGATGTCGCCGGCCAGTTGCTTGATCTCCGACCTGGTGGCGCGCTCTGGATCTCCCGATTCTGGGCGCTGACGATGGCATCCGCTAGCTGGCGAATCTCAGGCCGCTCGGCCCGGGCCTGGGCGACCTTCGCCATCGCGATGGCGCCCTCGTGATGGGGCGCCATCATGTCGATGAACTGCTGCTCGAAGGGCGCCTTGGCATCCGTGACCGGATGCCCTGCCGCCGTGTGGTCCATGCCCGCGCATAGTCTAGGCGAATCGTTTACAAGCGCCAAGTCACGCCCGCCTGGTTCTACGGAGCCGGTTCAGGCTGAAGGGGCCTCAATGCCCAGCGCTTTCAGCGCCCTAGCTGTTGACGCTGCTCGGAAAGCGCCTACAATTCGTGGCCTCAACAGCTATCGAGTCGATCACGAGCGATTGGCAGGTGGTGTACCTTGCTCGCTTGAGCGATCGAGCGGGGTTGAACGGCGAGTTGGGTAGATGATGCGATGGAGGCCGATCCGTGATCCTCCCCAAGGAGCGCGACCCCCGATTCATCACCATCCGTCGCGGCGGCACGCTGGAAGACTCGCAGCACCGACTGCTGGCTCTATGGGCGGCCGATTGTGCGGAGCACGTCTTGCCTCTCTTCGAGGCGCTACGGCCCGATGATCGGCGGCCGCGCCAGGCCATCGACCAGGCCCGGGCGTGGACGCGGGGCGAGATCACGATGTCTGTGGCTCGCGCGGCGGCGGGCCACGCCAATGCAGCGGCCCGAGATCTCAGCGGGGCCGCGCGCCATGCCGCCTATGCCGCCGGTCAGGCCGCCGCCGTCGCCCACGTCGCCGCGCATGAACTGGGCGCTGCGGCGTACGCGATCAAGGCGGCACGGGCCGCTGCGCCTGTGGGCCAGGGTGAACAGGCCGGTCGCCACGAGTGTGCGTGGCAGCGTGAGCAGTTGCCGGCGGCGATTCGCGAGCTGGTTCTGGATGACCAGCGTCTACGCAACGACATCTGCTGGTCGGTGTTCGATTGCTGAGCGATTGGCACCACGTCCTCACTGCCCAACGAGGAGGTTTCGATGAGCGCAACGAAGGATACACCGAAGTCCAAGGGGTTCACGGCTGAGGAACGGGCCGCGATGAAGGAACGCGCCCGAGAGATGAAGGCGGAAGAGCGCGCGAGCAAGGACAGGGCGGCTGGGGAAAGGGACGTGCTGGCGAAGATCGCCGAGATGCCGGAACCCGATCGCAGCCTGGCCGAGCGGTTCCATGCGATCGTCACAGCCAACGCGCCAACTCTCTCGCCAAAAACCTGGTACGGGATGCCCGCCTATGCCAACCAGGACGGCAAGATCGTCTGCTTCTTCCAAAGCGCCGCGAAGTTCAACGCGCGGTACGCGACGTTCGGTTTCAACGACTCGGCAAACCTCGACGAAGGGGCCATGTGGCCCACCTCCTTCGCGCTCAGAGAGTTGACCGCCGCCGACGAGGCCAGGATCGCCGCGCTGGTGAAGAAAGCGGTGAGTTGAGGACTGAACGATGAAAGTTTACTACCTGGAAATCGTAGCGTCCGATGTCGCGGCGGTATGCGCCGCGTACGAGGCCGCCCACGGCATAGCGTTTGGACCCCCGGATCCGATGCTTGGGGACGCCCGAACGGCCACCTGTCCAGACGGCACGATTGTCGGGGTACGGGGTCCCCTGCGGGATACGGAGGAACCCATCGTGCGGCCCTATTGGCTCGTGGATGACATCGAAGCGGCAGTGGCGGCCGTTGCCGCGCAAGGCGCGGAGATTGCCCATCCGCCCTTCGAGCTGCCCGGCAAGGGCAAGTTTGCCATCTACATCCAGGGCGGCGTGAACCACGGCTTGTGGCAACTCTGACCATGAATTACGTCAAGTCCAAACAGCGTGTCGCCGACCACGGCGAGGTGTTTACGCCGGCGTGGCTGGTGGAGGCGATGCTCGACCTGGTGAAGGATGAGACCGAGCGCATCGACGCGCGGTTTTTAGAGCCGGCGTGCGGCAGCGGCAACTTCCTGGTCTCCATCCTGCGCCGCAAGCTCGCCGCGGTCCACCTCAAGTACGGACGGTCCGGCTTCGAGCGGCGGCACTACGCGCTGCTCGGGCTGATGTGTATCTACGGTATCGAACTGCTGCCTGACAACATCGCCGAGTGCCGGGCGAACCTGCTGGACATCCTCGCCGCGACCCTCGACCTGGACGCGGCGGACGACCTCTACCGCGCGGCGTCCTACGTGCTGGCGCAAAACCTCGTGCACGGCGATGCGCTCGCCATGCGC
>JAHCIE010000679.1 GCA_026129385.1 Anaerolineae bacterium | reverse complement strand
TGCCAGCGACGCCGCCCAGCGGCGCGGCCCACAGGTGTCGCCCGCGCTGCGCGAAGCCAGCCACGGCCAGCGCCACCGCCAGGACGGCCGCCTGGACGCCGACGGACGTCAGGTTGTCGACGAACGGCGCGCTGATGGGCCAGCCGGTCACGAAGGCCAGCAGGCTGCTGCCGAAGGCGGCGATCAGGATGAGCGTACTTAGCAAGCCGACGGCCAGGCTTCCTACTGCCAGCGCAGGCAGTGCGGGTAGGGGGCGTTGCGCCTGCCGCCATGCGGCCTGGAACGCGAGGAGCGCGGCTATGGCCAGGGCGGCGGCGGCCGTCGCCGCTACCCAGCGACCCAGCAGGCCGCCAGCCAGGGTGGTCCAGCCGAACGTTACGGCCAGCATAGCCAGACCGGTGGGGGCCGCAACCCGCGTCGCCAGCCCCCCGACAATGATCAGGAGCAGGCTCCACGCAATGTCGGCTCCCCGATCCAGGAACAAGGAAACGACGCCGAACACTATGACGCCGATGCCAATGTAGCGAACCAGTGGGGTCCACATGGAGGGTGTGTATACTTCGACCAGACGCTCGCGGAACTGAACCGGGGTATCCATCGCGCCTCCTGCCTGCTCGTCGTGATTCAATCGGTGAGTAACGCTTGCCATCGCCGGAACCACTGCCTTTACTTGCCATACTTGACGTTGTACAATCGCTCAGGTTACGCCCCAACAACGCGATTCTTCATAAATTTCAGAAATCCACCCACGCTGTGGGTCGTAGAAAGGAGCTGGGCTGATGGAGGCTTTCCCGTCGCGCCGCTCGGTCGTCATGGCTCCCAACGGTATCGTCGCTACCAGTCAGCCTCTGGCAGCCCAGGCGGGGCTGCGCATCCTTCTCGCCGGTGGCAACGCCATGGATGCCGCCGTCGCGACCGCCGCCGTGCTCAATGTCGTCGAGCCTGTCTCGACCGGTATCGGCGGCGATGCCTTCGCCCTCATCTGGGATGGTGCAACGCTGCACGCCCTGAATGCCAGTGGTCGCTCGCCGGCCGCCATGTCCATCGATGCGCTGCGTCGTGCGGGTCACGAGGGTATCCCCTATTTCGGCCCGTGGCCGATTACCGTGCCTGGCGCAGTGGACGGCTGGTGCGCCATAATCGAACGCTTCGGACGCCTGTCGATGGCTGAGGCGCTGGCTCCCGCCATCGAGTACGCCGAGCGTGGCTTCCCAGTCTCGCCCCTCATCGCGCGGGGTTGGGCGGCCAATGTCGCTCGCCTCCTTGAATACAGCGGCCCCGATGGGGGCGGCTACCTGACCGACGGGCGAGCGCCCCGCGCCGGGGAGGTCTGGCGGCAACCGGCGCTGGCGCGTGCGCTGCGCGCCATCGGGGAGGGGGGGCGCGATGCTTTCTATCGCGGCCCGCTCGCGGCGGCCATCGCTCAGACCGTGCAAAACGCTGGTGGTGTATTGACCGAGGCCGACCTGGCCGCCAATGCCCCCACCTGGGAGCCGCCGATTGGGGTTGACTATCGCGGCGTGCGTCTCTACGAAACGCCGCCCAACGGCCAGGGCCTGGCGGCTCTCGTCGCCCTGGCTATCGCGGGCGGGTGGGATCTGGCCGCGATGGGCTTTGGCAGCCTGGCCGCTACCCACCTTCTGCTGGAAGCCATGAAGGTGGGCTGGGCCGATGCCCTGGCCTACGTCGCCGACCCATCCTTTGCGCCCGCCCCCCTCAACAGTCTGCTGGCTGA
>JAHCIE010000678.1 GCA_026129385.1 Anaerolineae bacterium | reverse complement strand
ATCTGGGCCAGGTAGCGCCGCGTCAGGTCATCGTCGCCGGTGGGGACGTAGGTTTGTAGCATCTCGATGCGCAGCCGAAGCGCTGTCAGAGGGGAGCGCAACTCGTGGGCCGCATTCGCGCTGAAGGCTTGCTGACGGGTGAGCATGTCGGTCACCTGGTCCGCCATCTGGTTGAAGGCGCGGCCCAGGCGGGCAATCTCGTCGGTCCCGCCCGGTTGCACGCGCTGGCTCAAGTCGCCGGCGGCCATCGCGTCGCTGACCTGGGTCAGGCTCTCGATGGGGTGGGCGATCTGGCGCGCTAGAGTCAGGCTGGCCAGGGCGGTCAACAGGAGGACGCCGCCGCCGAGGGCCAGGAGGCTCAGCCACGTCTGGCGCATCTCAGCGTAGATGGGGTCGGTGGGCACGGAGACCTGTACGTAGCCGATGGGCTGGCCGGTGTCGTTGCTGATGGGGGATCCGACAAAGAGACGCCCGTCGCGCTCGCCGTTGCTGACGAGCAAGTTGGCGCTGGTGCGGCTCAGGTCGCCCTTATCCTTGCGGTCGTCACTCTTGTCCTTATGGTCGTCGCTCTTGTCCTTGTGGTCGTCGTCTCGGCCTGGCGGATCGTCAGAGCTGACGATCGGCTGGCGATTCGCGTCGGCCAGGGTGACGCGCACGCCCGCGCTTGCGGCGTAGGAGCGGAGGAGATTGTCGAGGGAGCGGCCCGCCGAGTCGCGGTGTTCGAGCGGCTCGCGCAAGGCGTTGGCGATGATGTCGCTCTGCATCGCTAGCTCGCGCTGGGCCTGCTCGAGGGCGGCGCGTTGGAGGCGGAAGCCGACGAACAGAATGAAACCGGCGATGCTTAACCCGATGAGGGCCAGATAGGTCGCCAGGAGGTGCGCCTGGAGGCTGCTACGCCTGGGGGCTATGGACATCGGGGGCATCGGGGTCGACGAGGCGGTAGCCGTAGCCGCGCACCGTCTGAAGATAGCGTGGTGTCGAAGGATCATCTTCGATTTTCTCGCGCAGCCAGCGAATGTGGACATCCAGGGTCCGTGGGTCGCCGATCCAGTCGAGGCCCCATACCTGGTCCAGCAACGCCTGGCGCGGTAGGGCCTGGCCTGCCTGCCGCGCCAGAGCGGCCAACAGGTCGAACTCGCGGGGCGTCAGGTCCAGCGGGCGTTCCCCGCGCCACGCGCGCCGCGCCGCACGATCGATGGCGATGGCTCCGACAGCGAGACGTGGGACGGGTGTCCCGTCCTCGCGGTCGAGGTCGCGGCGGCGCAATATGGCGCGGACGCGGGCAACCAACTCGCGGAAGCTGAAGGGCTTAATGATGTAATCGTCCGCGCCCAACTCTAGCCCGGTCACGCGGTCCACCTCCTGGCCCCGCGCGGTGAGCATCAGAATGGGGACCGCCGACTCCTGGCGCAAGAGTCGGCAGACCGTGAAGCCGTCCATACCGGGCAGCATGACGTCTAGCAGGATGGCATCGGGCGCGGCCGCGCGCGCCATCTCCAAGCCGCGGGGGCCATCGGGGGCGTGCAGCGCCCGATAGCCCTCGCTCCGCAAGCCGAACAGCAGCGGCTCGGCGATGTCGTCGTCATCCTCGACCAGGAGGATCGTGGGCGCTGTCATCATGCCGTTTCGCGGGCAGCCGGGCGCGGGCGGCTCATGGCGATCAGAATGCGGTAGAAGGTCAGGAAGAGAACCGTCGCCCCGCTGCCAATATACATAGCCTGGACGGGCAGTGCGCT
>JAHCIE010000677.1 GCA_026129385.1 Anaerolineae bacterium | reverse complement strand
CGGCTCCGTCACCACCATCTGCTCCGACAAGACCGGCACCCTGACTGAGAACCGCATGACCGTCGTCGTCCTGGACGTGGCCGGCCATCGCATCAGCATTACCGAAGACATGACAGACAACGCGCTAACCGTGCCCAGCGCTGAGCAAACCGCGCTACGGCATGACGCGGCCACGGCCCAGGAAGCGCACGCTCTGGAGGCGCTGCTTCTGGGCGGCGCGATGAGCAACGACGCTCAGCTCGAGCGTAAGGACGGTCGCATCCAGACTATCGGCGACCCGACTGAGGGCGCGCTCCTCGTCGCCGCGCATCTGGGCGGCATCGCCCGCGCCGATATGGAGCAGTATCTACCCCGCGTCGGCGAGATTCCCTTCGACTCCGACCGCAAGCGCATGACCACGGTTCACGAAGTGCGTCAGGCTCCCGCCGACCCTGTACTGGCTCACCTGTTCACAGAGGGCGGCCCTTTCGTGCCGAGCCAGGCCCACCACGTCGCCTTCACCAAAGGCTCGGTTGACGGCTTGCTCGACATCTCTTCGAGCGTATGGACCGACCGGGAGGCCGCTCCCCTGACCGCCGCGTGGCGCGGGCGCATCGAGGCCGCCAACGCCGAGCTGGCCGCCAACGGGATGCGCGTGCTGGGCGTCGCCTTCCGGACTTTGCCCACCTTCGCCGGCGCAGCCGATGAGATGGCCACCCTCGAGAGGGGCCTGACCTTCGTCGGCTTCTTCGGTATCATCGACCCACCCCGCGCGGAGGTCCGGGATGCCGTGGCAAAATGCAAGTCGGCCGGCATCCGCCCCGTCATGATCACGGGCGATCACCCGCTCACCGCGCGCTACATTGCCATCGACCTGGGTATCCTTGACCCGACGGCGGCGCGCGTGATGACCGGCGCAGACTTGGAGCGGATGAGCGACGACGACCTGGGAACCATCGTCGAGACCATATCGGTGTTCGCCCGCGTGTCGCCGGAGCACAAGCTGCGTATCGTGCGCGCCCTCGAAGACAAGGGCGAGATCGTCGCCATGACCGGCGACGGCGTAAACGACGCGCCGGCCCTCAAGCAAGCCGACATCGGCGTGGCGATGGGTATCACCGGCACTGATGTGTCGAAGGAGGCCGCCGACATGGTTCTCCTCGACGACAACTTTGCCACCATCGTCGCCTCGGTCGAAGAGGGCCGCACCATCTACGACAACGTGCGCCGCTTCGTCAAGTACTCCATCGCG
The DNA here is from genome assembly GCA_026129385.1 of Anaerolineae bacterium. Classification (GTDB taxonomy): domain Bacteria; phylum Chloroflexota; class Anaerolineae; order Epilineales; family JAHCIE01; genus JAHCIE01. The sequence goes on along the minus strand of JAHCIE010000677.1, from coordinate 511 downwards.
GGCAATATCGGCAAGGTCGCCGTGATGATCCTCGCCCCCTTCCTGAGCATGCCCATCCCCCTGCTTCCGCTCCAGCTCCTCTGGCTTAACCTGCTGACCGACGGTCTCCTGGGCCTGGGCATGGGCTTCGAGCCGGCCGAGAAGGATGTGATGCGCCGCCCACCCATCTCGCCGCAAGCCGGCATCGTCACCAGGGGCATGGCGTGGAGCGTGCTGTGGGTGGGAGCGCTGATTGGCGTGCTGAGCCTGGGCGTCGGCTACTGGTATTGGGTCACGGGCAACGAGGAGTGGCAGACGTTGATCTTCAATACCCTGGCCTTCGCCCAGATCGGGCAGGCGCTGGCCTCGCGCTCGACTCGCGAGTCCCTGTTCGCCATCGGCCTGTTCAGCAACAAGCCGCTCCTGGGCATGATCGCCCTGGTCGTCGTAGCTCAGGCCGGGGTGCTGGAAGTGCCCTTCTTCGAAGGTTTCTTCCGCATCCGCCCCATCGAGTGGCAGGATTGGAGCATCA
>JAHCIE010000676.1 GCA_026129385.1 Anaerolineae bacterium | reverse complement strand
GCCCGCGCCGCTCGGCCCCACCAGGGCTGTCCACTGGCCCGCCGCCACGTCCAGGCTCACATCGTCGAGGACCGGCGCGCCGCCCGGCGCGTAAGTAAAGCGCACATGACGTATCATTATGTCATCCCTAAGGGAGGCTGTGCACTGCTGAGCCGAAAGCGAAGTATCTCTAGGGCAGGCTACGCACTCTCGCTCAACCAAGGCAAGACTCTTCGCTTCGCTCAGAGTGACAGTCGAAGCTTGAAGGGGATGGGAGACAGACTCCCCCTTCCCTGGCAAGGAAGGGGGCCGGGGGGGTAGGTCTGTCTCCCCCACCTCAAATAACCGCCGCGCCGCCGCTTGCGCCGTCTCCCACGCCTGCGCCGCTTGTGGCAAGGGCAGGACCGCCTCAAAGGCGGCCAGGGCGGCCAGGGCCAGCATCGCCAGGTAGACCCCCTCGACCCGCCGGCTCGCCACGAGCGTCACGCCGACCACAAGCACCGCCCACATCCCCAGGTGGGTCAACAGCGTCGTCCCGCCCGATTGCAGGCCATTCAGCCAGACGAGGCGCGACTGGGCGCGGGCCGTCGCCTCGTCTCGCGCGCGCACCCGCGCCGCCATATCCGCCTGCTGGCCGAAGGCGACCACATCGGCCAAGCCCTGGATGCCCGCCACAAGGTCCGCGTACAGGGCGGCCCGCGTCTGGACTAGGCGGGCGCTTGGGTTGCGACTCAGGCGGCGAATCCAGGCGGGCAGGGCCAGCCCGGTCAGGGCCAGGAAGATGACCAGGGCCAGCGCCAAACGGGGGTCAAACAGCCCCAGGAACAGGGTGGTCCCTAGCGTGACCAGCAGCGCGACGACCGGCGGCGCGACCACGCGCACGAACACGTCCTGCAGGGTCCCGATGTCGCCCACCGCCCGCGCCAGCAGGTCGCCGCTCTGGGTCTGGGCCAGGCGAGCGGGGGCGAGGGGTTCAATCGCCGTGTAGAACCAGACGCGCAGCCGGGCGAGGATGCGCAACGTAGCGTTGTGGGAGGCCCAGCGTTCCAGATAGCGGAAGACGCCCCGCGCCAGCCCGAAGAAGCGCACGCCGACGATGGCGACGCTCAGTTCCGCCACCGAGGGACGTAGCGCGGCGGCCGAGATCAGGTAGGCCGAGGTGGCCATGAGGGCGATACTCGAGCCGATGGTGGCCGCGCCGAGCAGGACAGCCAGCGCCATCCAGGCGGTGTAGGGCCGAACCAGCGCCAGGAGACGACGGTTGACGCTCATGCTCCCACCCCGTCGCCGCCCACCAGCCGGGCGTACACGCCGCCCTGGGCCAGCAGGTCGGCATGCCGCCCGGCTTCGACCACCCGCCCCTGGTCCAGGACGAGAATCTGGTCGGCCTGGTAGACCGTGCTCAGGCGGTGGGCGATGATGAGGGTCGTGCGGCCCTGCATCAGCCGCCGCGTGGCCGCCTCAAGCTGCGCTTCCAGGTCAGGGTCCACCTGGGAGGTCGGCTCGTCGAGGACGAGCAGCGGCGCGTCCTTGAGGAAGGCGCGCGCCAGGGCGAGCCGTTGCGCCTGCCCGCCACTCAGCCGCGCCCCGCGCTCGCCAACGAGCGTGTCATAGCCCTGTGGCAGCGCCTGGATCACGTCATCCAATTGGGCGAACCGCGCCGCCGCCTGAACCTCCGCCAGGGTCGCGTCGGGCCGGCCGAAGCGGATGTTGTCGGCCGCGCTGGCGTGGAACAGGTAGGGCGTCTGCGGCGCCCAGCCCAACC
>JAHCIE010000675.1 GCA_026129385.1 Anaerolineae bacterium | reverse complement strand
GCGGCTGGGTGATGAGTATGCGCCTGTGCTGCTTGCCCATGAGCGGCTGCTACGGCGAAGCGCCCGCGCGTGGCGCGGCTACGAGGTCGACTCTCAGGGCGATGCGTTCCTGTTTGCTTTCCAGGATGTTGTCGACGCCGTGTCGGCCGCCATGCGCATGCAGCGGGACATTGCCGCCGCGCTGCCTGGGGTGCGGGTGCGGATGGGTGTCCACAGCGGGGAGCCGAGCCTCGTCGATGGCCGCTACATCGGCCTGGACGTGCATCGCGCGGCGCGGGTGGCGGCGGCGGCGCACGGCGGTCAGATCATCCTGTCCGATACCGCCTACGATCTCGTTGCCAGCCAATTGCCCGATGCCGCCACGGCGCGGGACCTGGGGGAGCATCGCCTCAAGGACCTGCACCGCCCACGCCGGCTGTATCAGCTGGTGGCGTTGGGCCTGCCCGACGTCTTCCCGCCGCTGCGCACCTTGAACGCCCATCGCCACAACCTGCCCACCCCCACCACGCCGCTGGTCGGGCGACAGGCGGAGACTCACCGCCTGAAGGCGTTGTTAGCTGAAGCGACAACGCGGCTGGTGACGCTGACTGGCCCTGGCGGTGTGGGCAAGACCCGCCTGGCCTTGCAAGCGGCGGCCGAGAGCGTGGCCGACTATCCCGACGGAGTGTTCTTCGTTCCCCTTAGCGACGTGCGTGATTGCTCCCGCGTTGGCGCGGCTATCGCGCAGGCCCTCGACCTACCGATGGCCGAGGGGCGGGCGGCGATGGACGGCGCGATGGCGCACCTGCGCGAGCGGAGCGTCCTATTGGTGCTGGACAACTTCGAGCAGGTGATCGCGGCCGGGCCTGAGATCACGGCCCTGCTGGCGGGTGCGCCGGGCGTCAAGGTTCTGGTAACCAGCCGCCTGATTCTGCGCGTGTATGGCGAGTGTGAGTTCAGCGTGCCCGCGTTGAGCGCGCCACCCGAGGACGAAGGGGTAGGCCGCGAGTCTCTCACACGCTACCCGGCGGTTGAACTGTTCGTGCAGCGAGCGCAGGCGGTACGACCCGACTTCGAGTTGACTCCCGACAACGCCCTGGCCGTGGCAGCCATCTGTGGCCGGCTAGATGGCCTGCCGCTGGCGATCGAGCTGGCCGCCGCGCGCAGTCGGCTGTTGTCGCCGCAGGCCATTCTGGCCCAACTTCGGGGCGGTCGTTTGCAGACGTTGAGTCGCGGGATGCTCGATCTGCCCGCCCGCCAGCGATCTCTGCGCGCCAGTATCGACTGGAGCCACGACCTGCTAGGGGAGACGGGGCGAGCCGTGTTTCGCCGCCTGGCCCTCTTCAGCGGCGGGTTCAGCCTCGACGCGGCCGTGACCATGTGCGCCGACGGACCGCTGACAGGACCCGACGGCCTGACGCCCGCCGATGTCGTCGACGCCGTCGAAGCGCTGCTCGACGCGAGTCTGCTCCACCCCCACGGCGACCCGCACGGTGAGGCGTGTTTCGCCATGCTCGAAACAGTGCGCGAGTACGCCCTGGAACGCCTCATCGATGCTGGCGAGCGGGCGCGGGCTGAGGCCCGTCACGCCACGCTTACTGCGCCCGCGCGCCGCCCCTCTCGGCCGGTGGCGACGCGCGTCGCCGCCCCGACGCCGGGCGGCGGCCGACCCCCGCTCAACTTCGTCGCCTGGGTAGGCACCCTCCAACGCGGCGGGACAACAACGGCGATGGGGGTTCGCAGGCTGGTGGCGCGGGGAGTGTGACTA
>JAHCIE010000674.1 GCA_026129385.1 Anaerolineae bacterium | reverse complement strand
TCAAGCTCCAGCTACGCCTCGACGACGGCACGACCATCGTCCCGCCCTGCGGCGAAGCCCCCACCACCGCCACCAAGCTCCAGGTCTGGGGCCAGTTCGACGACCCCTACTACTGGTACTTCACCGTCGCCCTCAAAGGCGGCAACCCGCCCACCATCTGGAACTTCGGCCCCCACCGCTACTACGACCTCAACGACGGCACCCTGGGCCTCAAGAACACCAACGACACCGGCACCACCCCCGACAGCACCCTCGTCCACCTGCGCGACATCGACCTGACCACCCTGGGGCCAAACTTCGGCAAGTGCTGCTACCTGGTCGAGATGTACGTCTGGGACGCCTCCCTAATGTACAGCTTCGACCACAAGGACGTCAACGTCATCGACCCCCACTACGGCTACCAGTTCCTCACCTTCTCGGCCGGTGGCCCGTGACGCGCGGATAAGGAGACACTATGAACACCACCACCCGCGCCCGTCACGTCCTGGAACTGGCCGCCATCCTGGCCCTGGTCGCCCTGGCCGCCCTGCTACTCGCCACATCGCGGCCTGCCAACGCCGCCATGCCAACCGGGGCCACCAGCCAGCTCGCCGACTGCGCCGACGGAGCCTTCTCCACCGAGCAGCGCTTCGTCACCCACGGCCCGCTGCCCACCGACGGCAACCCCGTCATCTCCGACGGCGACCTGCTCAGCTTCCACGGCAACGTCTGCCTGCGCAACCGCGAGTTGCTGGCCGCCTTCAACGTCCCTGGCATCCCAACCCTGCCCGACCTGGGCCTCGACGCCTCCGACATCCTCGACCTGGAGCGCCCCGTCGTCGCCTTCTCCACCGAGATCGACGACCCCTTCGGCCGCTTCACCGAGGGCGACCTGCTGACCACCACCGGCGTCGTCATCCCCAACGCCGCCCTCATGGCCGCCTTTGGCGTGAGCTACGACGTCGGCCTCGACGAGGTAAAGTTCATCGGCCGCACCAAGGACATCGTCGCCTTCCTCGACCTCGCCCGCCAGATCCCCCGCGACGAATGGCTAGCCAACCCTGGCCGCCTGCGCGCCGAGTTGGACCGCTACAACATCGACCTCTGGTTCTCCATCGAGGAGACCGTGCAGCGGCAAGAAGGCCGACCACTCCTCGACGGCGACATCCTCAGCGCCCGCACCGGGACCATCATCGCATCGCAGGATACCCTGCTCAACCCACCCATCCCCGCCGGCCTGCCCACCCGCGGCGTCGACTTCGGCCTGGACGCCTTCGCCGCCCGTTGCGACGGCGCGCGCGACAGCATCCGCTTCTCCACCGAGATCGTCTACCGCGACACGCCCGCCCTCGCCTTCAGCGACGGCGACCTGCTCAAACTCGGCGGCGCCGTCATCAACCGCAACAACGACTTCATCGCCGCCTTCAAGCCCGGCGTCAAAGACCTCGGCCTCGACGCCATCGCCTACCCCGCCGACCACGCCCCGTGCAGCGAGCGCCCCTTCCTCAGCTTCCTGCCGCTCATCCTCAAAAACCTCCGCCTCGGCGGCAGACAGTAGACCCTACAGCAAAGGCTCCCAACGCCAGTCAAGCGTTGGGAGCCTTCCTCATTCCTACGCGGCCGGTCTATCCCTGTCACCGTGCTCGCCCGGTGGCGACATCTGTAGAGGCGGACGCCGCGAACGAGCCGGTTCATCCGGTCGGCGTGGCGGGGCTTTTTGCTGGAGCTTCGCCAGCCCACTACAAGTCAGGAACACCGTTCCGCCTATCG
>JAHCIE010000673.1 GCA_026129385.1 Anaerolineae bacterium | reverse complement strand
CGTTCCTCATCTTCGACAGCCTCGACCAGCGGCCCGACATCGGTTGGGAGACGGTCGCCGGGGTTGGTATCGTCTTCGTCGCTCTGCTTGGCTTGCTGCACATGACCGAGAGCGTCATCACCCGCCAGACGGCAGCCCAACTGGCTGAGGCGGGGCACGGCGGCGGCTACCTGGGCCTGCTCGTCAGCCAGAGCCTCAGCGACGCCCTGGGCGGGATAGGCGCCGCCCTCATCCTCCTCGGCCTGACGACCCTCGGCGTCTTCCTCGCCGCCCGTCACACCCTGGGCGACCTGACCGAGTGGGGCCGAGCCACCTGGACCGACGCGACCGACGAGCTGCGCCGCCGTCAGGTGCCCATCAACCGCGGCCTGACCCACCCCAACGACCCCTTCGACCCCGACGAGATTCCCATCCGCAGTGGCGGCCGCGCCGCGCCCGTCCAACCTGTCCCGCCGCCCGCCCCCCCGCCGTATCAGCAACCCCAGACGTTGCGACCGCCGACCATCATCGGCTCGGAGGAGCGGCCCGCGCCGCCGCCGCGTACGACACCGAACAGCCCACCCGCCCCGACGGTCCCCGCGGCCTCCGCCAGCGCCAGGAGCGTCGTGCCCCGCGTCCTGGGTGGCGCGCGCGACTACCGGCTGCCGCCGGTCCCCGACATCCTCGAGGACAACGTCGAGCAGGAGGTCAGCCGCGACGAGATTCGCCAAAAGGCGCGCACCATCGAGGAGACGCTGGACGCCTTCGGCGTGCCCGCCCGCGTGGTGGAGGTGAATCAAGGCCCCGCCATCACCCAGTTCGGTGTCGAGCCGGGCTACGTCGAGAAGAAGGATAGCAAGGGCCAGGTCACGCGCTCGAAGGTCAAGGTCAACAAGATCAGCGCCCTCGCCAACGACCTGGCCCTGGCCCTGGCCGCGCCCACCATCCGCATCGAGGCCCCCGTCCCCGGTCGGCCCATCGTCGGCATCGAAGTTCCCAATACCAAATCCCACGTCGTGTCGCTGCGCGGCGTGATCGAGTCGGAGTCCTTCGCCGACATCTCCGGCGAGAGCCGATTGGGCCTCGCCCTGGGCCAGGACGTGTCGGGGCAGCCCATCGCCGTGGACCTGACCAAGATGCCCCACCTGCTCATCGCGGGCGCGACGGGGTCGGGTAAATCGGTGTGCATCAACGCCGTGATCGCCAGCCTGCTGCTGACCCACACGCCCCAATCGCTGCGCTTCCTCATGGTCGACCCCAAGCGCGTCGAGCTGGTCCAGTACAACGGCATTCCCCACCTGCTGACGGATGTCGTCGTCGAGATGGAGCAGGTCGTCGGCGTGCTGCAACTGGCGCTGCGCGAGATGGACCGCCGTTACCGCCTGTTCGCCAGGGCGGGCACGCGCAACATCGAGGCCTACAACACCCTCGCCGAGAGCAAGGGCGAAGCGAAGCTGCCGTACATGGTCATCATCATCGACGAGCTGGCCGACCTGATGATGGTCGCCGCCGAGGAAGTGGAGCGCAACGTGGTACGTCTGGCGCAGATGGCCCGCGCCACGGGCATCCACCTCATCCTGGCGACCCAGCGGCCGTCAGTGGACGTGGTGACGGGCCTCATCAAGGCTAACTTCCCGGCCCGCATCGCCTTCGCCGTGACCAGCCAGATCGACTCGCGGGTCATCCTGGACACGCCCGGCGCTGACAAGCTGCTGGGTCGCGGCGACATGCTCTACATGGCCCCCGACGCCAGCAAGCTCCAGCGGCTTCAGGGCTGCTAC
>JAHCIE010000672.1 GCA_026129385.1 Anaerolineae bacterium | reverse complement strand
GACCCCAACGACGCCGGCTATCTCCACGCCCTGGCCAGTGTCTACCGCGACCTCGGTCAGAATGACGTGGCGGCCGACACTCTCGCGAAGGCCCTCGCCCTTGACCCCACGCGCACCGAGTGGCGAGCCGAACTGGGCGACATCTACCTGGCAGCGGGCGACCCATCCCGCGCGCGCGCGACGCTGCAAGCCGCCCGCGACATGGCCCCTCAGCAGGCCGCGTATCACTTGCGCTACGCGGCGGCGGCCCTGGCCGACAATGATCCCCAAGCCGCTGAGGCCGCCCTGGCGACGGCGCTGGCCCTGGACGCCAACGCCGCACCCACCCACGCCGCGCTGGCCCAGGTTTACGAGCGGCAGGGACGTCTGGAAGACGCGCTCTCGGAGTATCAGCGCGCCGTGGAAATTGCCCCCGAAGTCAATGAGCTAATTGCCGCCGGACGCCTGGCGCGGCGACTGGGCTATCCCCACGATGCCCTGCGCTATCTCACCCGCGCCGTGCAGATCGCGCCGACAGCTGAGGTGTACGCCGAGCTGGGCCAGGCCTACGAGGCCGAAAATCGCCTCGACGAGGCCCTGCAAGCCTATCAGCAGGCCGTGGTGGCCGCGCCTGACACCGTGCAGACCCACCTGCTCATGGGTCGTCTATGTCTACGGTTGGGCAACCTGGAGAAGAGCGCGGCCCATTTCCGGCGGGCCGTCACGCTGACCCCTGACGAGGCGACCGTGTACGCCGACCTGGCGCGCTGCTACGAAGCGCAGAACCGCCATGACCAGGCCCTCGTCGCCTATCGCAAAGCCATCGAGTGCGCCCCCCAGGATGCCACCCACTACGTCGGCGCAGGGCTGGCATTGAAGCACCTCAAGGATTACTCCGAGGCCACCGAAATGTTCCGCGCGGCATTGCGCCTGCAACCCGGCCAGACCGAGGCCTTGCGTCAGATGGCCGCCGTGGGCGCGCTCAGCTTCCTGGACCGCCATCAGCGCAAGCACGTGAGGGACTGATGACCGCTCCAAGCACTGACCTCGATCTGAATAGCACACGCGTCGTCCTCGACCGCCTGGCCCGCAGTCTATCACCGGCGATCAAGCCGCCGGCCCTGTCCAACCACCTCATCCTTGCCAGTCGGGGCGCGGTGGAGGCAAAGTACGGGCAAGCCGCCTTCCGCGCCCTCGACGGAGCGCTGGGCGAGCTGGCGCGGGTTTCCGACGGCAGCCTGCTGTACGTCGACGACCCTGTGGGCGCGGCGGCCGTGGGCGTAGAGCCTCTCGATCAGACTACCCGCTCGGCCGCCTGGGCCACCTGGCTGGACAGCGCCGCGCCCGCGGCGTCGAGCGTGCTGCTCATCGGCGGCCCCGACCTCGTCCCCTTTGGCGTCGCCCGCAACCCCAGCGACGACGACGACGGCCCCCTGGCAACGGAGGCGCCGCTGGCAGGAGGCCGCCCCCTGGAGCCACAGCGGGCCGTGGGGCGGCTGCCCGACGGCGGTGATATCAGCTACCTCCTACGTTTGGTGCGCGCTACCACCGAGGCCCACGCCGCCGCCCGTGCGCCCCGCTGGACAGCCCGCCTCCGTGCCGAGGCCCCAACGGCCATCGGCTACACAGCCTCTATCTGGCGCAACGCCGCCCGCGTCGTCTACGCGGCGATTGACAGCCCGCAGCGGCTGCGCATGTCGCCGCCGCTGGACCATCAGCAAGCGCCCACCGTCCAGGCCGACGGCTTCTGCCCGGCCTACTTCAACTTGCACGGCCTGCCCGAC
>JAHCIE010000671.1 GCA_026129385.1 Anaerolineae bacterium | reverse complement strand
CCTGCCCCCTACAGCCTGGCCCTGCTGGCCTACGACCTGGACGCGACGGCCATCGAGGGTGTGGCGCTGGCGCTGAAGCTCAGCCGCGCCGACCTGCGCCTGCTGCGGGAGGTGGTTGCCTTGCGCGCCTGCCTGCCCAAGCTCACCGCCCCCGACGTGTCGCCTCGCGCTCTGGTGCGCCTCCTGGAACCCTTCTCGCGGGCCGCCCTGTGCGTGCTAGGTGTCGCCGAGACGGACCCCAGCCTGCGCACCCGTCTGGACCGCTATCTGAACATCCTGTCGCGCGTGCGGCCCACGCTGCATGGCGACGCCTTACGCGCGATGGGCCTGCCGCCGGGGCCGGTCTACCGCCAGATTCTAGCCAGGCTGCGGGATGCCCGCCTCGACGGCGACATCATCGACGATGCCGAGGAGCGCGCCCTGGCCGAGCGCCTCGTCGCCGAGGCCAGGGCCGGCCTGCCCCACGCCGAGACTTAGCGACACACCTGCATCGTGGCCGCTTCCAGTGAGAGGTGAACAGCCGTGGCTAACGCAATTACCCTCAGCCGCTTGCCGCTGCTGCTGATCGCCGTCGTCATGCTGTATCAGCCGTCGGCGGGCTGGCGGCTGGCGGCGGCCGTGCTCATCGTAGTCATCATTGCCCTGGACGGCATCGACGGCATCGTCGCCCGCGCCTGGGACGAGGTGAGCGACCTGGGAAGCGTGCTGGACATCGCGGTGGATCGTGTCGTCGAGCAGGTGCTGTGGATCGTGTACGCCAGCCTGGGGCTTATCCCCGTGTGGGCGCCCCTCATCGTCGTCGCCCGCGGCGTCATGACCGACGCCGTGCGGGCCTACGTGCTGGGGAAAGGCGAGACCGCCTTTGGCATGATGCAGTCGCGATGGGGGCAGATTCTGGTCAGCAATCGGCCCATGCGCGCCATCTACGGCGCGGCCAAGACCATCGCCTTCGTCTACCTCGCCCTGCTCGCCGCCGCCCACGTGGCATGGCCCGGCACGCCGCAGGCCCAATGGTTACCGGTGCTGGACGACATTGCCTGGTGGCTGACCCTGTTCGTCGTGGGGCTGACCGTCGTGCGCGGCATCCCCGTCTTCATCGAGGCGCGGCGCTTCTTCAGTCGAGTGAGTGAGGTCCGCAGCTAGAGATCCGGCGAACAACCAAGCTCAGCGGCCGCGAGAGCGCTCAGGTGAGTCTGTAAAATCGCCACGATCGCGGGCGCGAAGCGGTCGGTTGCATGCGCGTGTTGGGCGGCGTGGGAGTATGGGATTGCCAAGCATCGCCAACGGCATTGCTAAAAAACTCCGACAAAGCGCAACACGGTGATCAGAACGGCGATCAAAACACCAGCCACTAAAAAGAAAATAAGCCAGCTGTTGCCAATCAACCATGCGACAAGGCCGACTTTATAGCCCAAGGATTCCAATTTAGACTGGAGTTCTCCAACAGTCGGCTCAGTCAAAGTGCTACCATCGGGAAAGACAAGCGTGGGTACGCTCTCAGCGCCGTTATTGATAGCGCGAACACGACCGGCGGCGCCGCTATCCTGATGAATGTCAATATATTCAAACTTGACCTTCGATTGTGTGAGTAGCCCTTTGACTGGCCCGAGGGATGGGCAGGTTGGGTGACCGTAGACAATAACTGCGTCTAGCATTTATCCCACTCCTAATGCACTAACGAGTATGGATGAGGACTCGATGTTCAGCGCGGGGTGTATTCGCGCATTTGATGGTAGAGCGGAGTGAGCGAGGCAATCTTGCAGCCGCCATCTTCGAAGGCGTAGGTGGTTTCAAAGTCCTC
>JAHCIE010000670.1 GCA_026129385.1 Anaerolineae bacterium | reverse complement strand
CAGCCTGATCGTCAGGGTCGAGATCGCCGGCATGCGCGACGAGGATTTTCGCATTGCCCTCGTCGATAGTGCGCTCGTGATCGCCGGCATTCGTCGTGATACGCTTGCCAAGCGGGGCTTGCAGCAGATGGAGATCAACTGGGGTCCGTTCCAGACTGAAGTCACCATTGGCATGCCCATCCGCGACGGCGAGATTGAAGCCCGTTACGAAAACGGCTTCCTGATCGTTGAGTTGCCGAAAGCCCACCCCCGTCGCATTCCCATCCAGAATCGGGATGAGGAGTAATACCCGTGGAAACCGAAATCATGCTACCGTTTTTCAAGCGCTCTGACACCGCCGCCGCCAAGCCCGACGCGGATGCTGAGACTGAGCCGCAGCAAGAGCAGGAAGGCCGCCCTACCATCCCGTCGGAGCTGCCGATTCTTCCCTTGCGCAACACCGTTGTCTTTCCCTTCCCGGTGCTGACGCCGCTGGCTGTCGAGCAGCCGCGCTCCGTGCGCCTGGTCGACGAGGTGGCTCTGGGTGACCGTATCATCGGCCTGGTCGCCATGCACGACCCATCGGTGGCCGAGCCTGGCCCCGATGAGGTATACAAGGTCGGCACCGCCGCCATTATTCATCGCCTGTTCAAGTCGCCCGATGGCTCGATTCGCCTGTTCATTCAAGGGCTAGAGCGCATCCGCATCGACGAGTGGACCTCCACCGACCCCTATCTGAAGGCGCGCGTCACGGTCGATCCGCCGACCACCGAGGAATCGACGGTCGAATTACAGGCGCTGATGCGGTCAACCGTCGACCTGTTCAAGCGACTCGTCGATCTGGTCCCCAATCTCCCCGACGAGCTAAGCCAGGCGGCCTCAAACATTGAGGACCCGCTCAACCTGGTCTATCTTATCGCCAGCTCGCTGCGCATGGAAGTAAAGGACGCCCAGGAAATTCTCGAGCTGGACGACGTCGCCGACAAGATGCGCAAGTTGATGACCTTCCTCAACCGTGAGCTGGAAGTGCTAGAGCTGGGCCGCAAGATTCAGAACGAGGCCCAGTCCGAGATGAGCAAGGTCCAGCGCGAGTATTTCCTGCGCGAGCAGCTCAAGGCTATCCAGAAGGAACTGGGCGAAGGCAGCGAGCAGGAGCGCGAATACGAAGAGTACAAGGAAAAAATCGAGGCCTCTGGCATGTCGGAGGAGGCGCGCCGCGAGGCTGACCGCGAGCTAGAGCGGTTGCGCGCCCTGCCGGCCGCCGCTGCCGAATACTCGGTCATCAAGAACTATCTCGACTGGCTGGTGACGCTGCCGTGGACAGAGACCACGCCTGACAACCTGGACATCCTGCGCGCCCGCGAGATTCTCGATGAGGACCACTACGACATTCAGAAGGTCAAGGACCGCATCTTGGAATTCCTGGCCGTGCGCAAGCTGCACGAGGAACGACAACGCGCGGCCGCGACGCCCCGCGACGGTGAGAGTAGCTCGCCCGATGGCGCGCCCCCGGCGAAGGGTCAGCGCGAGGATGTCGAACCCTACGCGACCGGCTACCACGGCGCGATTCTGCTGTTCGTCGGCCCGCCAGGCGTCGGCAAGACCTCGCTGGGCAAGTCCATCGCTCGCGCCCTGGGGCGACGCTTCATCCGCATGTCGCTGGGCGGCATGCGTGACGAGGCCGAGATTCGCGGCCACCGCCGCACCTACGTGGGGGCAATGCCGGGCCGCATCATCCAGTCCATGCGGCGCGCCGGCTCACGCAACCCGGTGTTTATCCTCGACGAGGTTGACAAGATCGGCGCCGACTGGCGTGGCGATCCATCCTCCGCGC
>JAHCIE010000067.1 GCA_026129385.1 Anaerolineae bacterium | reverse complement strand
CGCCGCCCTGCGCGACTGCCTCGCCGCCGGCGCGTGGATTGTCAACCTCAGCGCGGCGCTGGTACAGCCGTCGCTGAACGGCGAGCGCGCCCTGCAAGAGGCGCTGGACGCGGCGGCGCGACGCGGCACGCTGATCATCGCGGCGGCGGGCAATCAGGGCGCTGTCGGCGGCACGGCCATCACCCGTCACCCGTGGGTTCTTCCCGTCGCCGCCTGTGACGGGCAGGGGCGGCCGCTGGCCTATACCAACCTGAGCGCCTCCATCGGGCGGCGCGGGTTACTGTCGCCGGGGCAGGGTGTGACCGGCCTGGACGCGGCAGGCGGCGTGGGCCACCTTCACGGGACCAGCGCAGCCACCCCCGTGGTCGCGGGCGCGGCGGCCCTCCTCTGGTCAGAGTTTCCCCGCGCCTCGGCGGCGCAGGTCCGCCTGGCGCTCACCCAATCCGCCGGGCCGCGCCGGTCAGTCGTCCCGCCCCTTCTCAACGCGGGCGCGGCCTACCGGATGCTGGCTAACTCACAGAAGGGGGTCGCATGAGCGCCGCCTCGACGGGCGAGCCGGATGGGCAGCCCGCTGCCACCGCGCCGCCGGTAACGCATCACGTCCGCCTGCCGGGCTTCGTGGCCGATCACGACGTTGGCCTGGGCGATGTCATCAAGCGCGCCACGAGCGCCGTCGGCATTCAACCCTGCGGCGGCTGTGAGGAACGCGCGCGCCGCCTGAATCAGTGGCTGGTCTTCACCCCCAAACGACGAGGTTAGTCCCATGCCCCACACACCCCGCGCCCCCGGCTGGCGCGCCGTAGACGCCCTCGGCCCCGCCAGCCGACCCTACCCACCGAATGCAAGCCGCCGCCAGGCGAGAAGGAGGGGAGCCTTGATGGAGCCTCAGGACGCGACCCAACCCACGAGCGACGCGCGGCCACCGGAGACGCTGCCCGTCGCGCCCCAGCAGTCCGCCGCCCCCTGTCCGACCTGCGGCGACGGCATGTCGGCCTCGGCCGACTACGCGCCCACCTTTGTCTATGCCCTCGGTCGCGTCGAGGCGCAATTCCCGTCCCTGGGCGTCGAGAAGGAGTTCGCCCAGGCGGGGGCGCGGGCCGAGGCGAGCGGGACGGATGCGGCGGTGATGAAGAAGGCCTTGCAGGCCAACCGCTACCTGACGCGCCAGATCTGCTGGGTGTTTCGCATCTCCGGCCTGGAGACCTACCTGCTGCGCCCGCGCGACCCGGCCGACCTCGCCCTGCTCGTAGACGCCGTGCGCGAGGACCCTGCGTCCACCGACATCGATCTGGTGATTGGCGTGTTGGACCCGCAGCCGATGACGTGCGGCGTCGTCACGCTGCCGGTCGTGACCTTCGATCAGCTGTATTCCTTCGATCGCGCCGCGCTGCTCGCCGCGCTGCCGCGCCCCGAGGAAGACGCGGGAACCTATGATCGCAGCGCCGGCTACGTCCTCGATACCATCGCGCTCATGACGGACAACGCGGGCGCGACCGACGAGCATCGCGCCCTCAACTACCTGGCGGTGCGCTACCCCGGCATCTACGAGACCACCGCGCAGGCCCATGGGCGCAACCAACGCCTGGCCGACATTCGGGTGGAGCCAGCGCCGGTGAGCACCACCCGCAGACAGCTCGACGTCGTCTGGACCTACGCCGACCGCGCCACCGACGTGCCCGACCGCTACTTCTGCCGCGTCGACGTGGAAGAGGAGTTCCCCTTCCTCGTCACCCGCCTCGCGCCATACTACCGGCGTTAGTAAGGAGGCAAACACGATGAGCGCGCCCGGATTCAGCGCCGAGGCGTCCCTGTCGAAGACGGATGGGCGCGCCTATCGAACGCGACCAGCGAGCCGGGGCGGCGGGCAAGCCGTCACGCCCCAGAGCAGCCACTGCGACCAGTATATGGCGCAGGCGATGCACTATGCGGATCTTGCCATCGCTGCCATGGAACATCATCACACGGCGGCCGCTTTGCGTTACCTGGACATGATGGAGACCTACGGAACCGCGTGGGAGGGCTGCGAGGCGGTACACGGCCCCAGCCTCTGAGCGGCAAGCGGCGAAAGGAGCCACTACATGAGTACACCCGGTTTCCACGCGACGACCGCCCTGGCCGCGTCGGCCGGCCGCTACCGCGCGGCGGCTGGCGGCGCGTCGCCTCGAACGCGCCTCGTCCCGCAGCAGTTCGACGAGGAAGTGTTGTCGCCGTTCGAGGACCAGGAGCTATCCTACGCCTGTGACTCGGCGACGAACAAGTGCAAGTGTAAGGGGGTTCTCGACTGCGACAACATGCGCGGGTCAGGAGACTGTCAGGGCGGCGTGGAAGTATGCACCGCCTCAGGGTGCTGGTGTCAATGGCATTGACCCGGCGAACGGCTGCAACAGGAGGCCTTAGAATGCGAACACCAGGCTTTACCGCGACGACCATTCTTGATGTCGAGGCGAGTCGTTACCGCGTGGCGGCGACGGGCAGTGGCGCGAGCGGCAATCTGCTGCGTCCCGCCGCCGCCATCTACGTCGACGGGCGCTTCGTCTGCAACGGCGAGGTGACCCCCAACGGCTTCATCAACTGCTACCCCATTGGCGGCGGGGGCGGCGGAGGCAACCCGCGCTGTCGTCCGGCGTGCAGCCGCTGTCAGGCCGACTCTGACTCGCCGACCGGACGCTCCCGCTTCTGCATCCGCGCCAACTGCGACGACTACACGCGGCCGTGCTGATGGCGGTCCTGGCCCCATCTCCCTCTGGGTGAGGGTCCGGCAGGGTGACCAAGGACCAAGGACGAACGACGAATAGCACAACCGAGGCGGGAGATGACGCCTTGGTCTTTCGTCCTTTGTCCTTGGTCATATCGGGGGTCAATGCACCACTTCCCCCACCACGAACTTCAAGTACCGCCCTTCAGGGAAGTAGGCCGGGACCGGGTGGTCCAGCGGCTGGCCCGCCTCGTGGAGGATGAGCAGGCGGCGGTCGGCGCTCGCCCCGGCCTGGGCCAGGGCGTCGCGGAAGGCGTCGGGGCCAACCTGGGACGTGCAACTGGCCGTCGCCAGCAGGCCGCCGGGCCGCGTCACCTGCATCCCCAGCGCGTTGAGGCGGGTGTAGGCGCGTAGCGCGGCGTGCTGGCTGGATTTGGTGCGGGCGAAGGACGGCGGGTCGAGAATCACCACGTCGAAGGTACGGCCGGCGTCGCGTGCCCGCGTCAGATACTCGAACACGTCGGCCACCGCGAAGGCGTGGTCGCGCGGGTCGAAACCGTTGCGCTCGAAGTTGACCTGGGCGTCGCCGATGGCGTCGGCGGCGATATCGACGCTGGTGACGTGGGTCGCGCCGCCCCGCGCCGCGTACACCGAGAAGCCCCCCGTGTAGGCGAAACAGTTCAACACCGTCTTGCCCGCGCACCAGCCTTCCAGGGTGCGGCGGTTGTCGCGCTGGTCGAGGAAGAGGCCCGTCTTCTGGCCGTGGGCCAGGTTCGCCAGGAAGGTCAGGCCATTCTCGCGGATAGTCAGGTCGCGGGGAGGCGGCGCGCCCCACAGCCGCTGGACGTTGGGCCGCGCCGCCGGGTCGTGGTCGCCGTCGTCGGCCGGGCCCAGGTCGCCGCGCCGCTGGCGGAGCAGGATGCCCTTGAGGGGCGCGGTCGCGCGCAGGGCATCGACGACCCACGGTACGAGGGGCTGCACCGCATCGGCGTAGGTGGCGACGACGGCGAAGTCGCCGTACAGGTCCACCGTCACGCCCGGCACGCCGTCGCCCTCGCCGAACAGCCAGCGGTAGGCGGTCGTGTCCGTATCGCGGAGGGGGGCGCGCCGCTGCCAGGCCGCCTGCACCCGCGCCGCCAGCCACGCCGCGTCGGGCGCTCGGTCACGGGCGAACAGGCGCACCGCGATGGGCGAGCGAGCGTCCCACAGGCCGTAGGCGCTGAAACCGCCACTACGCACCCGCACCCAAGTCCCCGACGCCAGGGATGGCGCGTCCGGCAGGTGAGAGCGATAGACCCAGGGGTGGCCCTGGGTCAGCTTGAGCTTGAGGTGAGTGGGAACGACGAGATCGGGGACCTTGCTCATGGTCGCACGCCCAGCGCCTCGCCCAACTCGCGCAGGAACAGCTCGGCGTCGGTGACGAGGCCCACCGCCTGGAAGGTGCCCCGGTCGGCGAGCTTGACGACGACGCTGGGGTTGATGTCCACCGCTACGACGCGCACGTTGGCGGGCAGCAGGTTGCCGACGGCGATGGAGTGCAGCATGCTGCAAATCATCAGCACCATGTCCACCCCGCGCAGGGCGGCCCGCATCTGACGCTGGGCCTCGATGACGTCGGTGATGACGTCCGGCATGGGACCGTCGTCGCGAATCGACCCCGCCAGCACCATCGTGATGCCCGCCCGAATCGCCTCGACCATGATACCCTGGGTCAGGATGCCCTGCTCGACGGCGGCGCGCAGGCTGCCCACGCGGCGGATGGTGTTGAGGGCGCGCATGTGGTGATTGTGGCCGCCCTCGACGCTCGACCCCTTGGCGATGTCCACGCCCAGGGACGTGCCATACAGGGCGTGCTCCACGTCGTGGGTCGCCACAGCATTGCCGCCCAGCAGCGCCTGAACGTAGCCGTCGCGGATGAGGGCCGCCAGCCACGGCGACGCGCCGCTGTGGACGATGGCCGGCCCCGCCACGACGCACACGCGGCCGCCCCGCTCGCGAAGCCCACGCATCTCCTGGGCGATGCCCTGGATGACCTGCGCCTTGGGCTTCTCCGACGACACGTCGCTGTTCATGAAGCTGAACACGTCGCGGCTGCTCAGACGGGCCAGGGGTGTGACGCGGATACCGCTGTGGCCGACTACCACCGCCTCGCCCGCCTTGACCTCCGACATGGGCTTCATGGCCGCCGCGCCAGCGTCCCCGTCCACCACGATCGCCAGGTCCATCTCGGTGTTGGCGACAGGAACCCACTGGCCTCGCATGCGCACCTGGGTTTCCAGGTTAGTGGTGGAGTAGAAGTCGTCGGGTAGCGCGCCGTCGCGGGGGGCGGGCGCGGTGCGGATGTCCTGGTTGTCGAGGACGCGCGCACCGAGGGGGCCAACCAGTTCCAGGATGGCATCCAGGGTGGCGGCGTCGGGGGCGGTGACCTTGAGGCGGGCGTAGCTCTTGGCGTCGCGAGTGCGGCCGACGCGAATCTCGACCACCTCGAAGTCGCCGTTCTGGTAGACGATGGTAATCCATGACCCTGGGCAGGGTCAGCGACCGATGATGTGACCTTCGAGGACGATTTCTCTCGCTGCCATAGGTCCGTGGGCTTGTGTGATGAGGTGCAGGTCCGAGACCCGCTGTCGAAGTTCCAGCCCGACGCCTCGGCCTCGACGCGCGTGATCTGGAAGGGGGGCAGCGGGCCGTCGCGCAGCCTGAACTCCACCGTGTCCACACGCCCCTGCGCAGTGGCTCGCCGTGGGTGGTGGGCTGCCCGCCGCGTTCTGGATGTAGAAGCCGCGCCACCATTCATGCTCGGAGCCGTAGGCGTCCCATACACGACGCGCAGCATCAAGGGGTATTCGGTGTCCAGGTAACCGCCGCCGCTCAGGCTCTGCTCGTTGACACGTACCTGCCTGTAGCTTGAGGGACGAGTAGGGATCGGGCAGGTTCTTGTTGAGGGTTTGGCTGGCGGTGAGGCTGGCGTGGTTACCGCGACCCGGCGCGAACTCGGACCCTGTGCGGAAGAGATGCAGCGCGTCGCGGTCGCCGCGTTGGTGATATCCCAGATAGGGTCGATGGATGGGCCGTCGCCACCCTGATCGACACTCACTTTCCAGGTCCCCTCGGTCGCCGCGCTAAAGTCACCATTGGTGACCAGATTGACCTCGGCGGCCTGGGGCGCTTGCGGGGCCTGGCCTGCCAGAACCTGGGTCCGCTGGCCGCGATGCAGAGTCACCGGTGCGCTGCCCCACTGGCTGGTAACCGTCGCATCCTGGTTGTAGGCGGTGATGTCGGTGGCTGCCTGGGTCGTATCCAGGAAGTAGCCGCCCTCGACCAGCTTCGCAGCCAGGTGGGGGGTGGTGACAGTGAAATTGGGGCGCGGCCGACCGGCGGGCGGCAGGGCCACACCGACGCGAATCGTGCCGTTCAGTAGCTCGATGCCGAGGTCATTCGCGCGATGGCTCAGGCCGTACCTGGCGAAGCGCGGCTCGCGGAGCGCGGTGATGCGCAGGGAGGTGTCGGGGTAAACCTGGATGGTACTGCCGTCGAAGAGGGTGACCAGGGCGCGGGACTCGTTGTCGGTGACGATGGTCTGCCCCTCACCTACGGGGGCCATGTCGGTGACGCCGGATTTAGCTCCCTGTTGATTCAGCACCAGGACAATCGGGCGGATGACTTCCATCTCCCCATCACGGACGGCCTGAGCCGTGCGCACGAAACGCAGGGTGAAGAAGGGGACGCCGATGCCGAGGATCAAGAAGGTGAGGAAGGCGCCAAGCACGACAATCCAGGCCAGGCGCTCGCGGCGCACCCTGGCCTTGACGTTGGAAGGGGTGGCAGTCGGGGTGTCGGTGGGGGGGGGCAGCACGACGGCCACGCTATCGACGAGCGGTGGACGCGGCGGCGGGCTGACCGACCGATGGGAACTAGCCATGTTAGAACCGCACGCTGAACTGACTGAGCGCGCCCTCGTACTCGTGCCACGTGAAGCGCACGTCGCGTACGCGAGAGGCGGGGGGGCCGCTGTGCAGCCAGTTGAGAAGCTGTTGCAATGAGGAGCGCTGACCCTCGGCTATTACTTCGACCGAGCCGTCGGGCAGGTTGCGCACCCACCCGCTCACGCCCAGCGCCTGACCTTGACGGCGAGTCGCCGTGCGGAAGTTGACGCCCTGGACGTGACCGTAAACGACAACGTGCAACCGTGCCAGCTCGGTCATGGCGCGCACTCCTCAATGCGGCATAGTATAGCACAGGCGACGCGCAAAGGGGAAACGGCGGGTTCAGTGCTGTTCACGATCTCATTCGCGAGCGACCTCTTTGCGCACGTCTCGTTCGAGGGTAGAATTAGGGGCAAGGATTGTGAAGCGTCGCTACGCGGAAGAATGGGAGGTATTCATGCTGCCCTACGCAGATATGGTCGTCTACGACACGAGCGGGCAGATTGTCTTGATCGCAGAGGTAAAAAGCCGAACTGAGAAGTCAAGGAGGGCCACCCACGCTGCGGAGAAATCTGCTCGCTCATGGCCTGGTCCCTCCAAGTCGATTCCTAGTGGCCTTGCCCGACCGTCTGTACCTATGGAAAGACGTTGGAAACGGCCCTGAACTTGCCGAGCCGACGTATGAACTGGATGCCCTACCCTTCTTCCAACCGTATTACACAAAGGCGGGCGTCTCCCCAGATGCTCTAGCAGGGTCTAGCTTTGAACTCATCGTCGCCGCCTGGCTGAACGAACTGGTCCAGGATGGCGTCATCGAGACCCTTCCGCCAGAAGCGCGGCCCGCTCTGGTCGAGTCCGGCCTGTTGGAAGCCCTCCGAGGAGGGCGCGTGGCCCTCCAGGTTGCGGCATGAAGGTCTACGTGGAGACGAACTTCATCCTGGAACTCGCGTTCCTCCAGGAGCAGTTGGACAGTTGCCAGAACATAGTCCAACTGTGCTCAGACGAGCGGGCAACGCTTGTGCTGCCCATGTTCTGTGTCGCGGAAACCTATGAAACCCTCATTAGGCGAAAGAAGGAACGGGACCGAGTTGCTGAGGTGCTGGGCCAACAGCTTCGGCAAGTGTCGCGTTCTCTTCCCTACAAGGCCGCAATCGACGCACTACAGGACATCACAGCGTTACTGGTGCGAAGTTCTGAGGAGGAAGACCAGCGCTTGCAGAGAGCCCTAGACACGCTGCTCCGGCTGACGGACCTTGTCCCCCTGACACCAACTGTCGTCACAGATGCAACACGATATCGAACGGCCTATGATCTCGAACCCCAGGATGCACTCGTCTTGGCATCCGTGATAAACCACATTGTGGGCGAGGGTGTTACCCAAAGCTGCTTTCTCAATCGGAACAACAAGGACTTTGACGATTCCGATATTCATGACCTACTGAGCACACATGGCTGCAAGATGCTATTCAGCTTCGAACAGGGCTACAACTATATCCAATACCGTGGCGGTGCATAGCACCACAGGGCTTGCGATCCGTGCCTCGCCCTATATCCTCCCCATCAGTTCTTCACAACATCTGAACCTGCTCCCGGTATGATTCATGTCACTCGATCGGCCTTCGATCGGGCATTTGATGGGAGACATGAGTCATGACAGAGCGTAAGCCACGACCACGGTCCAGGAAGCCCGGCAAGGGCCTCGTCGCCGCCAGGACGGCGCTGGCCGCCCTCTCGGTCGGCTTGACCATCGGCGGCTGCGGCCTCCTCGCCAGCACGAACTCCGAGGCAGCGCAGGCGGTCGACACGCCCACCGCCGCCGTCGTAGCGTTGGTGGACAGTGCGCCGACCGTCGCCACCACTACCGCCCAGCCGACCCCGGCCACCACCGCGACGACCGCGGACGGGTACACCGTCCGCCTGACCGCGGGCGCGAGCCGCGCCGGCGCGGCGGGGGAGACCTCGTTCGCCGTCACGCGGGACGGGCGGCCCGTCACCGTCGAGCCGTACCTCGGCGCGCAGGGCCACCTGGTCGCGCTGCGCGAGGGCGACCTCGCCTTCCTGCACGTGCATCCGCACGAGGAGCGCCTCGCGTTCGAGACGACGTTCCCGACCGGCGGCCGCTACCGCCTCTTCCTCCAGTTCAAGGCCGCGGGCACCGTGCACACGGCGGCCTTCACGCGTACCGTTGGCGCATGAGCGCCGATCCGCAGCTGCTGACCGCGATCCGCCTGCTCCAGGACCGGCTCACGGCCCACAACCTGCGCGGCGTGCGCGTCACCCCGGCGCCCGGCGGCATGATCGACGTGCACGCCCGGGCCTTCGAGATCGGGCAGCTCCCGGGCCCCCAGCCCGGGGAGGACGGCGTCGCCTGGGCCGAGCGCTCGTTGGCGTCCAGAGGATGCGGTGGGCGAAGTAGGGGCTGGTGGGCGGGTCGTGGAGCAACAGACGCAGCGGACGAGCCGCTCGCCGATGAAAGCGGCTACCTGTGGTCGGGATATCACGGCATCCGCGGCGACGCAGCCCGCTCAGTGGTCCTTGCCAAAGTCGGCCAGGATGAAGCGTCGCTCACTGGCGGCGCGCTGCATGGCCGCGTCCAGGTTGCTTTCCCAGGCTAAAGACATCAGCCACCACCTCCACTTGACCCCAGGGTGGACTCACCGTACATTTTCACTGCGCTGGCCCACCCTGGAGAGTTGCAGCCATGTCACAGCGCTATTGAGCGCATCACCGTAAAGTCCCCAATGCGGTGGCCGAGTATCTGCGGCATGCGGATTCGGGTCATTGACATTCTCGACCTGTACGCGGCAGGTCTATCGAGCGAGGCGATTCTGGCCGAGCTGCCTGACCTCGAGCCAGAGGATCTAAAGGCTGCGCTGCAGTACGCCGCGCGTCGGCTCGACCACCTGGCCGTCATGGAGCGCGTAGGGATACTTCATTGAATCCACGGCGAGCTAGCATCCGTCTCGCCGCCGTGGACAGACCTTCGAGGAAGGCTACACGAACCCACGCAGGTCGCGCTGGGAGGGATCGTTGGAAGCTGAGCGAAGATGTTGGGAAAGCTCGGCGACGCGGTCCAGGCGCAGATCGAACGAATACAGGTTCCGCACGACATGGCGGAACTCCAGATAATCAGTCAAGGCGATCCGTGTTCCGGCTTGAGGACAGCCGCCCGCAGGCCCGAACCTCCAGCGCCATCTGAGCCAGCAAGTCGCGATGCCAGGCCGCCCCCTTTGGGGGACACTCTCATCCACCCCGTTAGCCACAAGCTCGCCGAAGATGCGCTCAACGCCCGCGTAGGCTTCGCTGGCGCAGGTCAAGGGCGGCGGCTGGACAAGCAGTAGCTGCTATCGCCCGATGCTCGCCGCTCGCGCCAACGCGCCTTCCACGCGATCCACCACCCGAGCCAGGGACGCGCTCTCGGCGCGGATGCGTTCAGCGAGCACACGGTAGGCGAATCATAGCTCTACCCCTCCTGCTGATGGAAAGAGGAACTCGGGCGAGCACAGCGCCACGTCGATCAGGCTAAGCTCGATGTCATCCGGAGGGCGCGGACCGCGCCGATGGCGCGCAGCCAGTTCTGGGCTGTCAGACCCCAGGCCGCCAGGTCGACGTCGGAGCGCAGGGTGTCCGCCGCTGGCGGTCCAGCAGCGAGCCAAACACGACGACGCGCGTGATAGCGTAGTCGCGGCGCAGCAGCGCCGCCGCCTGGCGGGCCAGGGCCCAATCCCTGGTCGTAGCGCAAGGCGCGCTGCTCCTTCTCAGCCTCCCAGCGCCGACGGGCCGTCCGCCGGTACTCCGCCATCTTCGCGTCGGGAATGGGTATCTCTGTCCCGTCCATTCTCCCTGTCTCCATAAGCCCCTGCGCTCACGCCCACCCGCCGCTCACGGCTGGTGGTGGTTGGCCTCTTCGCTCGACAGGACGGTCCAGGCGCGGCGGGCGAACAGGCCCGCGTACGCGCCGACGAAGCCGAGGGGCAACAGGAGCAGCGAGGCAGCGTTGCCGCGCATGACGATGTCGAGCGCGGGCAGCCAGATACTGACGGCCAGCGCCCACAGCCAGGCGTAGCGCGGCATGGTGAAGCCCAGGATCAGGGAAACCGCCACGGTGAGCATGGCGGCCAGGCCCGTATCCAGGTTGATCGGCCCCGCATGGAGCCAGGCAATGAGCAGCCCCAGGCTGACGCCGACGGCCAGCAGGAGCCAGAATCGAGGGTCTCGCATAGACGGTCTTCTTTCGACTTCGACGGACGGCGCGCATGGCCCGCGCAACGTCCGACGCGGAGCCACGCCCGAATTGTAGAGGCGTCCGCAAGGCGTGTCAACGTCCGACAGCCCCATCCCCCGGCATGGGGGGAGCTCTGGGGAGCGGGGAGTGGGCGGAAGAAGGCTCTCAGGCCAGCGTGGACAGTTCGTGAAACACGGGGACCAGCCGCTCGTAGGCGGCGGCGAAGGTCGGGTATAGTCGCTCGTAGGTGGTGCGGGCGGCGGGGTCGGGCAGCTGGCGGTCGACGATCTCGACCATGTCGTTGACTACATCGAAATCCCTGAACAGCCCGACGCCAATGCCGGCCGCCACGGCCGCGCCGAGGGAGGCGGCCTCGTGGAGCAGGCGCGGGCGCAGGACGGGCCGGCCGTAGATGTCGGCCATGATCTGCCGCCACAGCTGGCCCTGCGCGCCGCCGCCAATGACCAGCATCTCGTCGATGGTCGCACCAGCGGCCAGGAAGACGTCGAGGATGCTGCGCAGGTTAAAGGTCACGCCTTCCAGCACGGCGCGCATCAAGTCGGCGCGGGTATGGGTCACCTGGAGGCCGATCCAGCCACCCCGCGCCCGCGGGTCCCAGTGGGGGCTGCGCTCGCCTTGCAAGTAGGGCAGGAACAGCAGGCCGTGGGCGCCCGGTACGCTTGCGGCGGCGCGGCGATTCATCACCTCGTAGACATCCTCCCCCGCCTCTAGAGCCTCGGCTTCCTCGCTCCACGCTACTT
Source organism: Anaerolineae bacterium (assembly GCA_026129385.1). GTDB lineage: Bacteria > Chloroflexota > Anaerolineae > Epilineales > JAHCIE01 > JAHCIE01. The sequence continues at coordinate 974 of JAHCIE010000067.1, read as the reverse complement.
GCCGCCGCAGCCACTGGTAGGAGCCACCCGCCGCCTGCATCGCCCCGCAGGGGATGTACATCCCCGGCACCATGTGCGCCATATTGAACACCCGCTGCGCCGGGTCGTAGACGGGCGAGCGCGAGGCATAGGCGATCCACGACGAGGTGCCGATATAGTTGTAGGCAATGCCTTCGCGTACCGCCGTCGCGCCGACGGTGGCAGTCGCGCCGTCGCCGCCGCCGATGACGACGGGTGTGCCGACGGCCAGGCCAAGCTCGTCGGCCGCGGCGCGGGTCACACCGCCGATGACGTCGGTCGAGGCGCGGATGGTGGGCAGCCGCGCCTCGGTCAGGCCCGCAGCGTCCAAAATCTCGGCCGACCACTGGCCCGCGTCCAGGTCGTAGAGGCACATGCCGCTGGCATCGGAGGGGTCGGTGGCGAAGACGCCGGTCATGCGATGGGCGATATAGTCCTTGACATGCAGAAACTTGTGGGTCGCGGCGAAGACAGCCGGCTGGTGGTCGCGCAGCCATAGTATCTTCGCGACACTGTAGGTGGGGCCGATGCGGTGGCCGGTGATGCGGTACACGCGCTCCGTGCCGACGGCAGCGGCTACCCGATTCGCCTGGGCCTCGGCGCGCTGGTCGGCCCAAATCAGGCAGCGGTACAGGGGACGACCAGCAGCGTCCACGGGCAGGCAGCCCATCATGTGGCCGCTGAAGCTGATCGCAGCGATGTCGCGGGCAGCCACGCCCGGCGCGGCGAGCAACCGGCGCGTCGTGTCGCGCACGGCCCGCCACCAGTCGGCGGGGTCCTGCTCGGCCCAGGTGGGCTGGGGGTGGTAGACGTCGTAGCCGCCAAAGGCAGAGGCGACGAGGCGGCCCTCGGTGTCGAACAGGGTGGCTTTGTCCCCCGTGGTGCCCAGGTCGTGGGCCAGTAGCAGGCGGGTCATGGCAGGGTCTCCCCATCGTCCGGTCTCATCACGATAGCCC
>JAHCIE010000669.1 GCA_026129385.1 Anaerolineae bacterium | reverse complement strand
GCCGGACTTGACGCCATACCACTGGCGAATGAGGGCCTCGTCGTACAGCAGGTCGATGGGCATCTCGATGAAGACCGGCCCTGGCACATCGCTCAGCGCCTGACGAAACGCCTCCTCCAACCTCACCGCGAGATCGCGTACCCGTCGCACCCGCGTCGCCCACTTGGTGATGGGTTGCATGATGGACATCTGGTCGATATCTTGCAGCGCACCCCGGCCCTGCAACGCCGTCGGGGCCGCCCCGCCAATGAGCACCAGAGGCGATTGGGCCAGCTGCGCATTCTTGATAGCGGTAATGGTGTTGGTCACGCCGGGACCGGCGGTGACGGCCGCCACGCCAGGGCGGCCGGTCAGCCGCGCCACGGCATCGGCGGCAAAGACGGCTGTCGCCTCGTGGCGCGTGTCCACGACGCGGATGCCGCGCGCCTTCGCGCCTACCAGGATGGGCGAGATGTGCCCCCCCACCAGCGTGAACACGAAGGGTACGCCCTGTGCCTGGAGAACCGCCGCCACGATGTCACCGCCGCGCATGGCGCGCTCCTTGTCCCGGCCTGGACCCGCCAGCGCACGCCTAACGGCGTCCATCACCTCAGACTGGCGCACGAGTTGCAGTCCGTCGATACATGTTGCTTCATCCTCTGCTCTTATACATCCATGCGGCGCGAATGTCAAAGCAGACCTGGCGCGGCCCCTGTCTTGTCCCCCCACGGCGGGCGCGGCTATAATTGGCGCAGTGCCCGCTGCCGCCCACACCAAAGGAAGGGATACGTATGCGAAGCATGACCGGGGCCATCCTCGTGGCGATGGCTCTCATGGCCGGCGCATTGCTGCTGACGACCGGCGCTCCCACGACGCTGCTGGCCCAGGGCGACGACACCGCCACCCCGACGGCCAGCGCCAGCCCGTCGCCGACAACGACGCCGACCATCTGTCCGATGGCAACCCCCGAACCGCTATGGGTCGATCCCGTCGTGTCGCCCACCGACCTGTTTACCCAGACGATTCGCGCCGCGATCGGGAACGGGGACGCCGTCACTGTCACGACACAGACAGGTGTCTACACCACCACGGGTGTCTTCAGCGTCATGGATCCGGCCCTGGTGACCATCGATCTGGCTCCCAACACGACCAACGCGCTCACCGTCACGGCCCATGTGCGGCAGATGCCCGGCCCGGGCGGCTGCCCCTACGGCGGCTATAGCCTGTCAACCATCACCGACCGCAACGGTAGCCCGCTACGCATCGTCCAGCAGAGCGCGACGGCCACCCCCACCCCGACCCCGACCGCCACAGCCACCGCCACGCCCACCGCCACAGCCACCGCCACCGCCACCAGCACGCCCACGGTAACGCCGACGCCGGAGTTCAAGCAGTATCTGCCCTACCTGGCGCGGCGAGCGCCTGGCGCTCCCGACGCCCCTGAGTTAGCCATCGGCCTGGTGCTGGGCGGGGCCATGACCCTATCCTGGAACGCGGCCGCCAACGCGACTGGCTACATCGTTCTCCAGGCGGCGTCACCGGACATGGCGAATCCAACCGTGCTGTACCGAGGGGCGGCGCTGTCGTTCTCTCAGACACCGCCGCGCGGTCTGCACTATTTCGCCGTGCATGCGGTCAACGCCGTGGGTCTGACGCTCAGCAACATCGTGCCCCTGGACTACAACCCGCCGCCGCCGGGTGTTGGAGGTCGCGTCACCGACAAGGGCGCGCCGGCGGCGGGCGTTCTGCTGCAGCTGCGGCGGTTCGACGGCGTCCAGTGGACGCCCGCCGCCGAGACGACCACTGCCGCCGATGGCGCGTACCTCTTCCCCAATGC
>JAHCIE010000668.1 GCA_026129385.1 Anaerolineae bacterium | reverse complement strand
CGGTGACGACGCCGTAGACACCGCCCTCGCGGTCGATGAGCATCTGGATAGCGTCTTGTAGCTCGTACTCGCCGCGCTGCGAGAGGGGAACCTCCGGCAGGTAGTCCAGGAGGCGCGACTGGAACACATACAGCGGCAGGCTGCCCATGTCGGAGAAGGCGTCGCGCGGGTCGGGCTTCTCGACGATGCGGGTCACGCGCTCGCCGTCCAGCGTCACCATGCCGGTCTTGCCGATTTTGTCGGGTGGAATGGGCATGAGGCTGAGAACGCCTTGCGCGTGGGGGTGCGCGCGCAGCACCTTGAGCAGTTCGTCGACGTGGGCCGCCGCCACCAGGTTATCGCACGCCGACAGGACGAAGGGGCCGCGAATGAGGGGGGCGGCCCGACCGAGGGCGTCAGCCATGCCACGCCGCTCCGTCTGATAGACGAAGTGGACGCGCACGTCGGCGCGTGTGGGCAGATACTCGCGGATGAAGTAGTCTTCGATGTGCGGGTCGTCGGGGCTGACGACGAGGATGAACTCGTCGATGGCGTTGGCGTGGAGCATCTCCACGACGCGGGCGACCATGGGCCGCCCCAGGATGGGCATCATGGCTTTGCTGCGGGCCAGGGTGATGGGATGCAGCCGCGAGCCTTTGCCGGCGGCCAGAATGACGCCTTGCATGTGTTCCTCAGCGGCCTGAGAGGGATGATGCGCCTGGCCATGTTGCGACCGTCTCGACCCGCAGGCCGCGCGGCTCGATGCCCGGCTTCCAGACGCGCGCTTCCACCAGCCCCGCGTCGCGGGCGACTTCCTCCCAGGCGGCGATGAGGCGGCCCTCGCAACCCGGCGCGACGAGGGCAAACACCGACCCGCCGCCGCCCGCGCCGGTGAGTTTCGCGCCGAGCGCGCCTTCGTCCAGGGCGGCGTGGATGAAGATGTTGTTGGCCGCCCCGGCGCCGTCGTCGAAGCCACAGTAGACCATCATCTCGTCCACCAGGCGGTGGTTTTCGTTCATCAGCGCGCCGAAGGTTGTCCAGTCGCCAGTCAGGGCGGCCAGCTTGCCGCGCCAGGCGGTCTCGCCCACCTGCGCCATCACCCGCAGCATGAAGGGTGGGTCGCCGCCGCTGACTTCGTAGTCGTGGTACTCGCGCAGGTAGCGGGCGCGCATGACGCCGTGGACATCGCCGGAGTCGTGCTGGACGCCGGTGAAGGCGATCACCAGGGGCAGGTCGGGGAGCCAGGGGTCGAGGCGCTCGTAGGTTACGAGTGGCTCCTGGCCCAGCGGCTTGTGGTGTAGCTTGCCGCGATAGTCCAGGTAGCCGAGGCCGCCGAACACCGGCACGTAGCGGTCGGCGAAACCGCACGCGATGCCCAGTTCCAGGGACTCGACACGCTGGGCCAGTTCCGATAGCACGTAGTCGTTGTGGATGGCGCGGTCGAGGTCGAAGACCTCCCGCAGCGCGGCCAGCGTCGCCAGCACCAGGGTCGATGAGCCGCCCAGGCCGCTTTGGCGCGGGACGTCGGTCCACAGGGCGAGGCGAATCCGCCTGTGGTCCCACTTGGTGCGGAACTCCTGGCTCCAGGTGCGGAGGCGATTGATCGCGGCTTTGGGCAGGTCGAAATGACCGTCGAGGGCCAGGGGCGCCACCTCGCGCGGCGTCTGCTGCTGGACTACGCGCCAGCCTTCGCCGCTCCGCTCCAGCGCCTCAAGGATGAGGGTGTCGCTGGCGGCGGCGAAGGCGCCGCTGAAGGGGGCGATGGCGGCGCTGATGGTGGCGTGCGCGCCCTCGTTAGCATCGGACGGGTTGCCGAGAATGTTGATTCGGCAAGGAAG
>JAHCIE010000667.1 GCA_026129385.1 Anaerolineae bacterium | reverse complement strand
GCTTGAAGCTGCCGATGCCCGCTAGCATCCTATTCGCCCAACACGGTTGGGCAGACACTCACGACCGTATCGCTGACCTCGCCGAGCGTATCGCCCCCCCAGCGGCAATACGCATTGCGCCCAACCTGGGCTATATGCGCACCTGGCTGCGCATCGAGCCGCTCATCGCCGATGTAGAGAACATCGCCACGGCAACCCTTGCCCAGTTTCCCGACCTGCCCGTCTCTGTTATCGGTCATTCCATGGGCGGTCTGATCTGGATCGAGATCCTTTCCCGCCACCCCGAGTGGTGGCCGCGGATGACGGCCTTCGTACTGCTAGGCTCGCCCGTGGATGGCAGCCACTATAGTCGCATGGCGGACCCTATGGGGCTAGGAGTAGGCATTGCCCGCGACCTGGGCATCTCCCGCACCGACAAGGCTGAGCGGCTGGCCCAGGCCATGCCCATGCTATCCATCGCGGGCGCCATTAACTGTAATGGCGATCACGCGGTCCCCCTGGACGCCACGACCTTCGAGGGCGATACGGATGTGGTCGTTCACGGCGTCGACCATCCAGGATTGCTGGATAGCCCCCACGTGGACGCCGTAGCGCGTCATTTCCTCGCCCGGCGCACGCCTCGCCCACTGCCCCCGTCACCAGTCATCCGCACGCTACGGAGCGTGGCGGGCATGACAGCTGGCGATCGGGCGAAGTACTGCGGCGCCCGCCTGGAGCTGATGTTCGAGGACGGGCATCAACTCCTGACGATTGACAGCCGCGTAACGCGCTCCCACGTGTTTCTCGTCGACCACGAGCATCATTGTCGCTTCGCGGGCTACGTTGGGCCTATCCATCGCGGTGACCTGTGGCGGGCTATCGCAACCTTGCGCGAGGAGTACGCCGATCGGCTCCTCGGCCCGTCACCGTGAGTCTGCCTCTTTTGTTTATAGTACGTGGAGATAGGGGCAGGGGAAGGGTCGTTAGCGATAGAAAAGTGATACAATTAGCGATACAAGGAGGCCGCCGACTTGACGAGTAAGCTGAGGGGCGCGTAGATGGGCCACGAGATCACATTTGGCCAATGGCTGAAGCAGCGACGGCAGTGCCTGGGCCTGACCCAGGCCGAGTTGGCCCGCCGCGCTGGCTACGCCCAGGTAACATTGCGCAAGGTCGAGGCCGATGGCCTTCGGCCATCAGACATGATGACCCAGCGCCTCGCCGTCGAGTTGGACGTGCCCCCAACCGAGCGCGAGGCATTCCTGCGCTTCGCCCGGCGCAAGCCCGGCGACGAGTGGGGCCTCTCGAATATGGATGCCCTGGCCCGGCTCTGGTCCGGAGCCTCCATCCCGCCTTCGTCGCGCCTCCCCCTGCCCCCCACCGCCATGATCGGCCGCGCCGATGAAGTGGCTGCCATCCAACAGTATCTACTCCATGGTGGCACTCGCCTGGTGACCCTCACGGGACCGGGCGGAGTCGGCAAGACGACTCTGGCGCTGGAAGCAGTGGCGGCGCTATTCAGCGCGGACCACGCCAGCGACGTTGAGCGCGTCTTTCGCGATGGCGTCTGCTTCGTCCCGCTGGCCTCCGTCAACGACCCAGGCCTGATTCTCGATACTATCGCACACACCCTACGGCTTCAGGAGACGGGTGGGCGACTGCCTCTGGACATGCTGCGCGAGAATCTCCGCGAGCGCGGGCTGCTCCTCGTGCTGGACAACTTCGAGCACCTCATCGCCGCCGCACCCCTATTGGCGACGCTCCTGCAAGACTGCCCCGGCCTCAAGGCGCTGGTGACCAGTCGGGAAACGCTGCATCTGCGAGGCGAGAAGGAATGGGTGGTCGA
>JAHCIE010000666.1 GCA_026129385.1 Anaerolineae bacterium | reverse complement strand
CCTGGATGACGACCTGGCCGCCGATGTGCCGGTCGAGCTGATTGACGAGGACTGGGCGCAGGCGCGCCTGCCCGCCCGTGCCGACGATTCCCACAAGGGTAGCTACGGCAAGGCGCTGGTCGTGGCGGGGTCGGTGAACTACGCGGGCGCGGCAGGCCTGGCGGGCGCGGCAGCGACGCGGGTGGGGACGGGGCTGGTGACGATGGCCGTGCCGCAGCTGCTCTACCCCATTCTGGCGGCGCGCCTGGCCGAGCCAACGTGGCTGCTGCTGCCCCATGAGATGGGCGCTATCAAAGAGGACGCCACCAAAGTCGTACTGGACAAGATTGGCGAGTATAAGGCGTTGCTGCTGGGGCCGGGGTTGGGCCACGAGAAGCATACCGTCGAGTTCGTGCGCGGTCTGCTGGCCGGGCGCAAGGCGGCCACCCCGAAGGCGCGGCGCGTCGGCTTCCTGCTAGGCACGGAGCCGGAGGCCACGGCGGACGAGGCCGCGACCCTGCCGCCGACAGTGCTAGACGCCGATGGGCTGAACGCTGTGGCCGAGGCCGACGAGTGGTGGACAAACATCGGCGCGCCCTCGCTGATTCTGACGCCCCATCCCGGCGAGTTGAGCCGCCTGCTCGACCGCCCCGTGGCCGATATCCAGGCCGACCGGCTCCAGGCGGCCCGCGACGCGGCGGCGCGCTTCGGCCAGGTCGTGGCGCTCAACGGGGCGCACACCGTCATCGCCGCGCCCGACGGGCGGATGGCCGTCAGCCCCTTCGCCAACCCGGCCCTGGCGACGGCGGGTACCGGCGACGTACTGGCGGGGGCCATCGTCGGCTTCCTGGCCCAGGGCCTGGACCCCTTCGACGCGGCGGCGCTCGGCGTCTACATCCATGGCCTGGCGGGGGAGCTCGTGCGGAGCGAGCTGGGCGACGCGGGAACCATCGCCAGCGACCTGCTGCCCATGCTGCCGCAAGCCATTCGGGAGGTGAATCTGGCGAGTTGAGGCCGGCCGAGGGCCAAGGACGAAGGGCCAACCGGGGATCATCCGGTTGGCCCTTCGCCTTTGGTCAGGCTTGGCTGCTAAGGCTTGCTCGGTCGGCGGAACAGGGCGCGCATGGTCTGGCTCACGCCGGCGGCCGTCGAGCGCGCCTCGATGAACGGCTCCGCGACGCTTTCGCGAACGAAGTTCGACGTGCTGGTGACCTGGCTGACACTCTCCTGCACGTTGTTGAGAATCGGTCGGACCTCGCCGTTCAAGTACTGAATCACCGACTGCAATTGAAGCAGGACAAAGCCCATGAGGATTAACAGCAGGATTGATTCAAAGGCCAGGAAGATGACCAGGATGTCGCGCAGGATGTGCAACGCGCCGACCCGTTGCAGCCAGACGAGGAACAGCAGGCCGAGAACCATCATGACGATGAAGGTAACGATCAGGCCGATGAACTGCCCACGAGTAAGGGGCAACCCGCCACCCGAGGGGCCTGGCGGCGGTGTAGAAAACGGCTGGGGCACGGGCGGCAGCGGTGAGGGAGAATAGGGCGCCACGCCCATTGGCGGCGCGGTCACCGAGTCAGGCTGATTGTCCACAACGCGGTATCTCCTGTGCGGAACGGCGGCGACGGCCGCATGACCGAACGGCCCGATTATACTACCGTTTGAGACGCATCGCAAGCAAGGCCGCCCACGCGCCGACGGTTCCGGCGGCCAGCGGCGCGGCCCCCAATCGCCCCCAGTCCCAGCCAAGCCATACCACGGCCACGCTTGCCAGGCCGAAGCCCACGACGGCGGCGAGCCAGTAGCGGCCCATGTCGGCCCAGGATGTGCCGAACAGGAA
>JAHCIE010000665.1 GCA_026129385.1 Anaerolineae bacterium | reverse complement strand
TTATTCATAGGGAGACTCAGGTATGGCAACGGCTATCATTGACACCTCACCCCATCCCGGCGCCGTCAAAGAGCGTGGCGTGATCAACGACTTCTCCATCGTGGCCGCCACCGTCAACGGCACTGGCTCGCAGACGGCGAACGCAACCCTCATTCGCGCCCTGTTCCACATGGGCATCCCCGTCAACGGCAAGAACCTCTTCCCCTCCAACATCCAGGGCCTACCCACCTGGTACACCATTCGCATCAGTAAGGACGGCTACATTGCGCGGCGGGAGGGTACCGAGATCCTCATCGCCTTCAACGACAAGACCGTGCTGCAGGACCTGGCCATTTTGCCCCATGACGGCGTGTGTTTCTACTCGGACGAGCTACGCAATTTCCAACCCAGCCGCGACGACGTGATCTACTACAAGCTGCCCGTCAAGGAGATGGTGAAGCAGTCTGGCGCTGAAGCCAAAATCAAGAGCTACGTCGCCAGCATGGTTTACGTCGGTGTCGTCGCCCAGATGCTGGGTATCGACATGGATAGGATCAGGCAGGCCATCGAGACCCACTTCCGAGGCAAGGCCAAGCCCATCGAGCTAAACTGGGGCGTTGCCTACAACGCCGCCGAATGGGCCAAGGCCAATCTGACCAAGCAAGACCCCTACCGCGTCGAGGCGATGGACAAGACCGGCGACATGATCCTCATCGACGGCAACACGGCCGGCGCGTTGGGGGCGTTGTACGGCGGCATGACCGTCACGGCCTGGTATCCTATCACCCCGGCCACGAGCCTGGCCGAGGCCCTCGACAAGTACGCGCCACGCCTGCGCACCGTCGACGGCAAGGCCACCTACTCCATTATCCAGGCCGAGGACGAGCTAGCCGCCATTGGCATGGTCCTCGGCGCGGGCTGGGCCGGGGCGCGGGCTATGACGTCCACCTCTGGCCCAGGCATCTCCCTGATGGCCGAGTTCGCGGGCTTCGGCGCCTTCGCCGAGATTCCGGGCGTGATTTGGGATGTCCAGCGCATGGGGCCTAGCACCGGCCTGCCGACCCGCGTCTCCCAGGGCGACCTGCTTAGCACCTACTTCCTGGGCCACGGCGACACCCGTCACCCGATCCTGCTGCCCGGCTCCGTCGCCGAGTGCTTCGAGTTCGGCCACGTGGCCCTTGACCTGGCCGAGCGGCTTCAAACACCCGTCTTTGTGCTGAGCGACCTCGACCTGGGTATGAACCTGTGGATGAGCGAGAAGTTCGCATACCCTGAAAAGCCCATCGACCGGGGCAAGGTGCTGGATGCCGAGGCGCTAGAGCGCGTCAATGGCTGGGGCCGCTACCGCGACGTCGATGGCGACGGCATTCCATGGCGTACCCTACCCGGCACCGACAGCCTCAAGGCCGCCTACTTCACCCGCGGCTCTGGCCACAACGAGTTCGCCCTGTACACCGAGCGCCCTGAAGACTGGAAGCGCAACATGGACCGCCTGACGCGCAAACACGACACCGCGCGGCAGCTGGTTCCGGCCCCAGTCATCGACCACAACGCGAACGCCAAGATCGGCATCATCGCTTTTGGCTCGGTCGACCCGGCCATTGTCGAGGCCCGCGACCGTCTGACAAAGACGGGCCTGGCTACCAGCTACCTGCGCCTGCGCGCCCTGCCCCTCGCCGCCAGTGTGCGCGAGTTCGTCGCCGCCCACGAGCGCATCTACGTCATCGAGATGAACCAGGACGGCCAGCTCAACCTGCTGCTGCGGATGGAGATGCCCGACCTGGCAGCGCGTCTGGTGAGCGTCGCCTTCTCCGACGGTCTGCCCCTCAGCGCCCGCTTTGTCACCACCCAGGTC
>JAHCIE010000664.1 GCA_026129385.1 Anaerolineae bacterium | reverse complement strand
AGCGGGCTAAGGAGATCGTCCACAAGCTGCGCGGCATCAGCGGCAGCCAGGCTATCGGTTTCGGTCCCAATCGTGTCGCCTCGCTGCCCGACGCCATCGCCGTCGCCCTCAACCGCCACATTGGCGCGGAGCTACAGCCGGCGGTCCAGTTACCGCTGAGCGCGGATGCCATCGACGAGCCAGTGGAGACCTACACCAACGGCAAGAGCCTGCATCGCGACCTGTGCCCTGAGTGCGGCCAGGCGACTCTCATCCACGAAGAGGGCTGCCGCCACTGCTCGTCGTGCGGCTTCTCCAAGTGTTGACCTGACCGGCGGCATCGCACCCTTCACCCTGCCTCGCCGCTTCGCCCGCCCTTCCCGCCGCCTCGGGGAGGGCGGGCATGCCTGTCTCGACTTGCCTCCGGCATCGCCCTATGGCACTATAGGCGCGCTGCCTCAGGAGGCTCCCCCATGCGCCTATCGAATCTCTTTGGTCGTACCCTGCGCGATACGCCGACCGACGCGGATCTCACCAGCCATGCCCTGCTTGTTCGCGCGGCTATGATTCGACCCCTCGCCTCGGGCCTGTATGCTTACCTGCCCCTCGGCTGGCGGGTGGTGCAGCGCATCGAGGCTATTCTGCGCGAGGAGATGGCCACCGTCGGCGCGCAGGAGATGCGCATGCCTCTGGTCACGCCCGCCGAGCTGTGGCAGCGGTCGGGCCGCTGGGCCAGCGTCGACGCTGAGTTAGTACGGTTCAAGGACCGCGCTGACCGCGACCTGGTCTTGGCGATGACCCACGAGGAGACCATCACCGAGATTGCCCGCTTTGCTATTCAGTCGTACCGCGACCTGCCTGCCGTCGTCTACCACATCCAGGCTAAGATGCGCGACGAGCCGAGGCCGCGCGGCGGGCTGATTCGCATGCGTGAATTCCTGATGAAGGACGCCTACTCCTTCCACACCGAGACCAACGACCTGGACGCCTTCTTCCCCCACATCCGCCGCGCCTACGAGGCGATATTCCGCCGCGTCGGGCTGACGCCGGTCGCCATCGAGGCCCTGTCGGGCATGATGGGGGGCGCCGGCTCGGTGGAGTTTACGCTACCCCATCCCCTGGGTGAGGACCAGTTCGTGCAATGCGCCGATTGCAGCTATGCCGCCAACGCTGAGGTCGCCGTCGCGGATAAGGGCGCGAGTCCCGTCGAGGCGGCGTTGCCGATGGCCCCGGTCGCTACGCCGGATGCCGGGACCATCGCCGACCTGGCTGACCTGCTAGACGTGCCCCCCGATCGCATTGCCAAGTCAGTCTGGTACGTCGCCGAGGGTGGGCCAGGTTTGCGCCTGATCGTGGCTCTCATTCGCGGTGACCTGGACGTGGACGAGCGGCGGCTGGCCGACGCGGCCGAAGCCCAGGCGCTGCGGCCCGCCACCAGCCAGGAGATGGCGCAGGTCGGCGCGGTGGCGGGCTATGCCTCAGCCATCGGCCTGGACCGCTCGCCGCCCGGCCCCGGTGGCGCGGCTCTTCTCGTCATCGCCGACGACACTATTCCCGTCACGCCGAATCTGGTGGCCGGAGCCAATGCGCCCGATACCCACTTTCTCAACGCTAACTACGGCCGCGACTTCAGCGCCGATGTCGTGACCAACATCGCTGCCGTGCGCGACGGTGATACGTGCGTCCGTTGCGGCGGCACGCTGCGGCTGCGGCGGGGCATCGAGTTGGGCCACGTTTTCAAGCTGGGCACACGCTACTCGGGACCGATGGGCGCGACGTACCTCGACCGCGACGGCCGGACGCTGCCGCTGGTCATGGGTAGCTATGGCATCGGTCTGGATCGTCTCATGGCGGCC
>JAHCIE010000663.1 GCA_026129385.1 Anaerolineae bacterium | reverse complement strand
TTGAGGCGAGAGCCACCATGACCCCCGTTTTCCGCGTGGAAACGGGGGTTCGCTCAGGGAGGACCAGGGACCTATTGGCTTAGCCCGATGGTCTTTGGTCCTCCGCCTTTGGTCGCCTACGCGGGCAGCACGTACATCACGAGCAGGGCGGTCAGAATCCAGAGCACGATGTCGATGAGCAGGGGCTTGTCGCGGAAGAGGAGTTCGTCAGGGCTGCCGCCCTCGCCGCGCACGTGGATGAGGTACTGGTAGCGGAAGATGCCGTAGAGGACGAAGGGGATCGTCAGCATCATGGTATGGTTGTCGGGCAGGTTGGGGGCTGAGAAGGTGTAGAAGGCGTAGGTAACTGCTGTGGCCGCCGTGACCAGGCCCATCATGTCGTCCAGCAGGCGCAGATTGTACTCGGACAGAATCTTGCGATGGCTATCCGCCGCGCCGCGCAGCAGGGTCAGCTCGTGGCGACGCTTACCGATGGCGATGAACAGGGCCAGCAGCGTCACGCAGATGTAGAGCCACGGTGAGAAGTTGCGCGCCTCGACAAGCACGACGCCGGCCGCGACGCGCAAGACAAAGCCCGCTGCGATGCCGAAGACGTCGACGATGACAATGTGCTTCAGCGAGAAGGTATACGCTACCTGGACGACGAGGTAGGTGAGGGCGATGGCTCCAAAACGCCAGTCGAGCCAGAAGCTCAGTGGAATCGTCGTCACAATCAGAACAACAGCCGTGACCATGGCGACACGCGGCGACAGTCGTCCCGACGCCAATGGGCGGTTCTTCTTGGTGGGGTGCAGACGATCGGCCTCGATATCGGCCAGGTCGTTCATCAGGTAGACGGCGCTGGACAACAGGCAGAAGATGAGGAAGCCGGCCGTCGTTTTGAGGAAGAGCGGGATATCGAACAGCTTAGCGTCGAACACCAGGGCGGCGTAGATAAAGAGGTTCTTGCTCCACTGCCGGGGGCGCATGGCCTTGAACAGCATCCGCGCCTGGCGGGCGGGGCTGGTGGCGTCAGGCGTGTCGGCGCGGGGCGGTGGGGTCACGAGTTGCTCATCCATAGGGCTAAGCCTACTCCATTGTCAGCAGTCAGTCAAAAGACGGGGAAGCGCCTGTGAAGGAGCGCCTTGATACTCTCCTTGTTCAGCGCGGGCTGGCCGAGAGCCGTACCCAGGCGCAGCGTCTCATTGCGGCCGGCGAGGTGCGCGTGGCGGGCGAGGTGGTCGACAAGCCCGGCGTGAAGGTCGCCGACGACGCAGCGATCACGGTGGCGGCGCGGCCCCTGTTCGCCAGTCGCGGCGGGCTGAAGTTGGCCGCCGCGCTGGACGCCTTCGGAATTGCCGTCGCTGGCAAGGTGGCGCTGGATGTGGGCGCGTCGACGGGTGGCTTCACGGATGTGCTGCTTCAGCGCGGCGCGGCGCGGGTGTACGCCGTGGACGTGGGCTATGGGCAACTGGCGTGGCAGTTACGCCAGGACGAGCGCGTGGTCGTCATGGACCGCACCAACATTCGCCATCTGGCGAGTCTGCCTGAGCCGGTGGACGTGGCGGTCATCGACGTGTCGTTCATCTCCCTCAAGCTGGCGCTGCCGGTCGTGGCGGGGCTGGCGCGACCGCGTGCCGCTGTCGTGGCGCTGATCAAGCCCCAATTCGAGGTGGGCAAGGGGCAGGTGGGGAAGGGTGGTGTCGTTCGCGACCCCGCCCAGCACCGCGCCGTCTTGCGCGACGTATTGGGTTGGGCGGCAGCCAACGGCTACGGCGTGCGTGGCGTCATCGTCTCGCCCATCGTTGGCCCGGCCGGCAACCGCGAGTTTCTGGCGCACCTGACCGTTGGCGGCGAGACGGATATCGACATAAACG
>JAHCIE010000662.1 GCA_026129385.1 Anaerolineae bacterium | reverse complement strand
GGGCAACGCCTCGCAGACCAGCGACGGCGCGGCGGCGGTGGTGATGATGTCGGCCGAGAAGGCGCAGGCCTACGGCTACAAGCCTCTGGCGCGCTTCGTCGCCTTCGCCGTCGGCGGCGTCCCGCCGGAGATCATGGGCATTGGGCCTATCGCGGCCGTGCCCAAGGCTCTGGCGAAGGCGGGCCTGCACATCAAGGATATTGACCTCGTCGAGCTGAATGAGGCCTTCGCCGCCCAGGTCATCCCCGTGATACGTGAGACGGGCATGGACCCCGACAAGGTCAACGTCAACGGTGGCGCGATCGCCCTCGGCCATCCGCTGGGCGCGACGGGTGCCAAGCTAACCGTCCAGTTGCTCAACGAGATGCAGCGGCGTGGCGCGCGCTATGGCATGGTGACCATGTGCGTCGGCGGCGGACAGGGCGCCGCCATCATCTACGAGAACCTGCAATGACCGTCCGTTCCGACCCGCTGGCCGCGCCCATGACGCTCCACGAGCGGCCGTGGCTGGCGCGCTACGACTATTGGGTGCCGCCGCACATCCACTACCCGCGCCAGCCGGTACAACGCCTGCTGGAAGTGGCGGTCAGCCGCTTCGGCGCACAGACCGCGACCATCTTCTTCGGCGCGCGGCTGACATACCGCGACATCAAGCTCCAGGCCGAGGGGCTGGCCACCGGCCTGGCCGAATTGGGCGTGGTCAAGGGCGACCGGGTGGGCATCATGCTACCCAACTGCCCCCAGTATCTGGCAGCCTTCTATGGCATCCTCATGGCCGGCGGCGTAGTGGTCAATGTTAACCCGACGTTCACCGAGCGCGAGATCGAGTTCGTGGCTACCGACTCCGGCTTCAAGGTCATCATCGCCCTGGACACGCTCGCGCCGCGCCTGCTGGCCGTCAAGGACCGCACGGCCATCGAGACGATCATCCTGACCGGCGTGCAGGACCGCCAGCCGCCCGCCATCGCCCAGAGCTACGAGGCCGCGCTCCGCGCCCAGGGGCGGCTCCCCGACTTGCCCGACCTGCCCGGCCTGCGTCGGTTCGACGACGTGCTGGCCGCCGCGTCGGCCGCGCCGCCCACGGTGGTCATCGACGCCGAGGAGGATGTCGCCGTCCTCCAATACACCGGCGGCACAACCGGCCGGCCCAAGGGGGCGATGCTCACCCACGCCAACATCGTCGCCAATGTCATCCAGGCCTACGTCTGGGGCCGCGAGTACGCCCGGCCTGGCGAGGACGTCTGGCTAATGATTCTGCCCTTCTTTCACATTTATGGGATGACCGTGGGCATCGCCCTGGCGACGTACCACGGGGCGCAGGTAGTGCTGCTGCCCCAGTTCGATGTCGACATGGCCCTGCTCGCCATCCAGGAATACAAGGTCAACATCTTCCCCGGCGTGCCGACCCTATTCATCGCCCTGCTGAATCATCCCAACGCGGCGACCGTCGATTGGAGCTTCCTGCGCCAGTGTAACAGTGGGTCGGCGCCCCTGCCCGTGGAGGTTCTCGAGCGTTTCCAGCGCCTGGCTAACCTCACCATCATCGAGGGCTATGGGCTGACCGAGGCGTCGCCGACGACCCATGTCAACCCGACCCTCAATACGCGCAAGCCCGGCAGCATCGGCCTGCCCTATCCCGATACCGACTGTCAGATCGTGGATGTCGAGACGGGGTTACGCTCGTTGCCACCCGGCGAGCTGGGCGAACTGATCATCCGAGGACCGCAGATCATGAAGGGCTACTGGAACCGCCCCGACGAAACGGCCCTCACCCTGCGCGGCGGCTGGCTCTACAGCGGCGACATCGCTCGCATGGACGAGCAGGGCTACTTCTACATCGTCGATCGCAAGAAAGACATGATTCTGGTCA
>JAHCIE010000661.1 GCA_026129385.1 Anaerolineae bacterium | reverse complement strand
ATCCCGAAGCGCGGCTCATCCCCCACCCCGCCCAACCGCACCACTAGGTTCTGGTCTACCAGCGCCGCGAGGCTGTCCAGAAGAGAGATTGGAGATTGAAGATTAGGGATTGGGGATTGGAGACTAGAGATTTTGGCGGCGGCGTCTCCACTCCCTAATCTCCAATCTCCAATCTCCAATCCCTCGTCCCCCACCACCGCCGCTATCGCCTCCAGGCTCGCCCCGCCCACGAACACCCCCAGCCGTCGGAACAGCCGCCGCTCGTCTTCGCTCAACAAGTCGTAGCTCCACGCCAGCGTCGCCCGCAGCGTCCGCTGTCGAGCGGGCAGGTCACGCAGCCCCCCCGTCAGCGCCGCCAGCCGGCTGCCCAGCCGCGCCAGCAGCGCCGACGGCGGGAACACCCTCACCTGCGCCGCCGCCAACTCAATCGCCAGCGGCAGCCCGTCCAGCCGCTGGCAGATCGCCGCCACGGCTGGCGCGTTGGCCCCCGTCAGCACGAAGTCGACCCGCGCCGCCTGTGCCCGCTCGACGAACAGCCGCACCGCCTCGTACTCCGCCAGTTGGTCCAGGGGCGGCAGCCGCCACACATCCGGCGTCGCCAGGGGCGGCACGAGGATCTCGTGCTCGCCGCGCAGATGCAGCGGCGCGCGGCTCGTCGCCAGGACCTTCAGGTGGGGCGCGCCTGCCAGCAGCTCGGCCACGGCCGGCGCGGCCTCGATGACCTGCTCGAAGTTGTCCAGCAGCAGCAGGGTGCGTCTATCGCGTAGTGCGTCGATGAGGCTATCGAGGAGGGGCTGCCCCGGACGCTCACGCACGTCGAGGGTCCGAGCGATAGTCGGGGCCACATGGGCAGCGTCGCTGAGGGGAGCCAGGTTAACCAGGTACACCCCGCCCGCGAAGTCATCGACGAGGTGGGCAGCGACTTCGAGGGCCAGGCGGGTCTTGCCCGTGCCGCCGACGCCGGTCAGGGTCACCAGCCGGGTGTCGGCGCGCGACAGCAGCGCGGTGGCGGCGGCCAGTTCCGCCTGGCGGCCGATGAGGGGGGTGGGGGGCGTGGGCAGGGTGGAGCGAGGTGGGGCGGGCGCGAGGCTGGTCGGTGGAGCGGGCAGAGCCAAGCCATCGTCGGCCGCGCGGTCGCGGGCGAAGCGAACGAAGGTGGCCCGCTCGTCGGGCGAGACCCCCAGCGCCTCGGCCAGCGCCTCGGCCATCTCGCGGGAAGGGCGCAGCTCGTCCGCCTCGATCTTGCGGATGGTGTGCTCTGAGTAGCCGACGCGCTCCCCCAACTGGCGTTGGGTCCAGTCGAGACCGCGCCGCCGCCGCCGCAGCCAGGTTCCGAAGGATAGCTCGTCGTCCATAGGTCTTCTCCTCAGGCAGCTGCCGCCCTGTATCGCTACTTATGACGCTGCGTGTATCGGTGACCGAGTGTGACTCGCGGGTAGCCTGTGGTTCAATGAACACACACCCGATGTTGACAAGCCGCTCTAGTATACCACTGACAGCAGCCCCACGAAAGGAGCACCGACCCATGTTCAGCCCTACCCACGCCAGGCCCTCCGAGTTGCGCCGTTTGCTGCCCCTCACCCTTGTGCTGGCGCTGGCCGTGATCGGCATCATCGTCGCCGTCAGCATGCGTATCGCCGCCCAGTCCGCGCCTACGTCCGTCGCCGCCATTGTGGCCGATCCGCCGACCGACAGCGTAGCGTCGGCGATCCCCGCCAGCGCGGCCACCACGCCCCGCGAGTTGGTCGAGATGGAGGCCGCCGGGTTGGTAACCCTCGCCCGCCCGAATGGGGCCACCACGCCCCGCGAGTTGGTCGAGATGGAGGCCGCCGGGTTGGTGACCCTCGCCCGCCCGAATGGGGCCACCACGCCCCGC
>JAHCIE010000660.1 GCA_026129385.1 Anaerolineae bacterium | reverse complement strand
CCCGCCCCGCCGCCGCAGATGGGCCTCGGTGCGCGGCGAGCTGAGGTGGACCTCAGGCATCCCCCCGGCCGGCCACGTCGCCAGGCACTGGGCCAGCGCGGCGCGGGTCGCCAGCCCGCCTGGCCGCAAGCGGTGGTGCAGCAGGTCAAACACGCCCGCCGCGCCCGCCGCCCCCGCCATCGCGACGACCTCGGCCGCCGTGTGGCCCAGGTCGTGTTCCACCGCCAGCCGCGCCCGCGTCGCCTCAGGCACCCCCCTCACCCGCTCGGCCCACCGCGCCCGCCCCTCAGCGCCCGCGCCACCCACATGCGTCACGATCACGCCACCCACCGCCCCTAGCCCATCTAGCAGCGCCGCCAACTGGGTCAGCCGCGCCGCGGCCCCCGCCGCGACCCGCTCGTTGGCCGCCCCCAGCATGACTCCCGGCGGCGCATGCATCGTCAGCCGAATATCCGCCGCCCGCGCCAGCCCCCCCACATAGGCCAACTCGGTGGCGCACGCCTCGATCTGCGCCAGCGCCTCCGTCGGTGGGCCGGGCGCCAGGCGCGGGTCTAGGCGCAGCCAGCGCAGCCCCGCCTGGGCGCACCAGGCCAGGCTGTCGCGCACATAGGCCAGGCTCACGCTCAGATGCGCCGCTCGCCCCGGCCCCCCGGCGTCGAAACAGCGCAGCCCCGCCCGGCCAACCAGCCCCGGCCCACAGCCCAGACGCCGCAAGGGCCAGGGGCCAGGGGCTAGGGACTGGGGAGAAGAGGCAAGAGACATAGGCTGCCGTGGGGATGAAGAGTTATCTACCAGGAGGGGGGAGGCAGACGTTTCCTTGCACCTTCCATCACTGACGCTTTTTCGCTCTAGACCTCGTCTCTGATCCTGGTCCGTCATCCCTGGCCCCTGGCCCCTAACCCCTCGTCCCTATTTCTGCTCGACCAGATAGCGCGCCAGGGCGGGCAAGACGTCGGTGACTTCGAAGCTCTTCCAGGCGTCGCCCTCATCGCCGGCCGTGAAGACGGTGAAGCCGAGCACGTAGGGGTCCTGGCGCGTCTCACGGTCGTACCAGGCCAGTTGGTCCAGGTAGACCGCTAGCGTATCGCCGCCCAGCCCCTGGCTCGACCAGTAGCCGCCAAAGTCGCGCCAGCCAAAGGCGTCGCGGGGGCCAGGCCGATTGGTGATACCGCCGTCAATACCGGCCTCGGTGATGACCAGGGGAATCACCAGGCCGCGCGGCTTGAGGTAGTCCTCGTACCACCAGCGGTAGCGCAGCGTCAGCACGCCCCGGTTAGCCACCGGCGGCCGGCCGGGCACGGCCACGCCCACGCCAAACTGCATCGTCGGCGCCGAGTACTCATGCAGCGCCAGGACGCCGCCGTACTGCTTGGCGGCCTGGATCGCCGGCAGGAAGAGGGCGAACAGGTCCCACTCCGGCACGCCGGTGGGGAACGTGCCGACAGCCGCCTTGAGACCGTGTTCGGCCAGCGCGCGCACGCGCTCGGCCTCAAAGGCCGCGTACCACGTCATCTCCTCAGCCGTCTTGGGGGCCGGTTCGTTCCAGCCCTCCCAGTAGTCCACTCCCGCGCGGTTGAACTCGTAGTCGGGGAGCTGGGCCGCCACAAAGGCCCGCGCCGCCTGGGCCGGGTCGCCCGTCATGCTCTGCGACGCGACGGCGATGCGGCCCACGGTGACTGTTTGGGGCGAGGCCTGTTTGGCCTCGACGAGCCAGTGGAGGTCGTCCACGGCCTTGACGACACGCGGCTTGGTCACCCGAATAAACTCCAGGATGTCCGGCGAGTTGTTGCGCACGACATGGAGACCCAGCTTGCTCGGCCCCGGCTCGGCCAGGGCGGGCGGGAACTTGGGCGTCGGCGTCGGACGCGGCGTCCGCGTGGGCCGCGGCGTGGGC
>JAHCIE010000066.1 GCA_026129385.1 Anaerolineae bacterium | reverse complement strand
TACCCGACGCCAACGTCCTCAAGGCCGGCGTGGATGCCCTGTCCGACGAGAGTGACAAACTCCTCCAAGCCATCCAGGAATGGACACCCAGCGAGACCGACGCCTTCACCGCCCTGGTCGTCATGGTGCCCACCATGTCCGAATACTTCGAATCGTGGAAGAACTCGCGCTTTGTCGCGGGTGACGCGACCACCCAGCGCGACTTCGTAGCGATCTCGCGCCTCGCCGACATCGCCGACATCGTCTCTGGCCTCCAGGTCGTCTACCAGGGCGTCAGCCCGCGCGTACGCAGCGTGGACCCCGCTCAGGACACAGCCATCAGCCAGGGCCTGGAAGGTCTCAAGAAGGTCGCGGGTGACGTCCTGCACAAGGAAAAGGGCGGCCAGCGTTTCAAGCCCGAAGAGGCCGACCTTCTCGGCGCTGAGGCTCAGAATCGCGCTACAGCCCTGACCGGCCAGATCGCCCAGGTCGCCGCCAGGCTCCAGGTTCAGGTTAAGTAGGACTTGCCATGCGTCGCCAATGCGCCCTCCTCCTCGCCCTGCTTGTCGCCCTGACCTTCGCCGCCCCCCTCGGGGCCGACCCGACGCCACCCCCCCAGGCCGCCGAGACGCTACGCAACCTGCTCGTCCAGGGCCAGCTACTGGCCGCCACGGATCGAGCGGGCGCCACCCAGGCGCTAGCCGCCGCGCGGACCACCTACGCCGCCAACCTGGCCACCACTGTGCGCCAGTTCGCGCCGGACGCTGACGCGCGCATCGAGGCAGGGCTGACGAGCGCGGCCCAGGCGGTCGAGACCGGCGATACTGTCGCCCTCGCGGATGCCCGCGCCCAGACCTGGACAGCCCTCCTCGCCGGTAGCTACACCGTCGTCGAGCGCAGCCTGGCCCAGGGCAACGGCGCGCAGGCCCAGGCGTGGCTGCCCTTGCGCGAGTTTCGCCGCGCCACGCGCTTCTCCCGCCCCAACGCCGATGCCACCCTCGCCGTCGAGGCGGCCCTGGCCGGCACGCGGCCGCCCCAGGCTGCCCTGCTGGATGTCCGCGCCGACCTCCTCGACACGTACCAGGCGCGCCTCAGCGATGCCCTCGCCCAGTTGACGGCGACCCGGGACAAGGGCTTCGCCGCCCGGCGAGCGGAGCATGCCGCCCTGGCCGCCGGCTACTTCGACCTGTTGGCCCCCGCGTATGAGGAGCAGCGCGGCGCGGCGGAACTCGCGGCGGCCCAGCGCGCCTTTGCCGCGCTACGCCAGGCAGCGCGCGACGGCCAGCCCCTTGCCGAGGCCCTGGCCCAGGTCGAGGCGGCCCTCAGCGGCTTCCGCGCCGCCCCCCTCAGCCAGGCCGATCAGACCCGGCGCGCGGGGCAACTGTTGCGCTTCCTGAGCCTGGTGGCCGTGGAGTATGGGCGGGGCGTCAAGAACGGGGTGGTGACCCGCGACTTCGAGGTCCAGGAGGCCATCACCTTCCGCGATGGCGCGGCCGCGGCCTTCGCGGACCTGCGCGCGATTCTGGAAGCCCGTGACCCGCGCGCCACGGATGTAGCGGCTCGCCTGAGCGAGCTAGAGCAGCGGTTGACGGCCGCGTTGGGCAACGGACAGGTAGCCTCGGCCGATGAGGTAGAGGCGCTCGTCGGCCAGACAACGGCCCTCCTGACGACCATCATGCCGCCCGAATGGCAGCAGCGCGACACCGCCGCCGATTTCGACGTGATTCACACCGTTCTCCAACAGGTAGAGACCGCCGTCGCGGCGGGCGAGTACGACCAGGCCGAGTCGGCGCGGCTGGAAGCCTACGCCATCCTGGAAACCGGGCCGGAGGCGCGCTTGCTGGCCTTCGCCCCGCAGCACATCCCGACCCTGGAAAACCTCTTCTGGTACGGCCAGGACGAACCGCACGGCCTCGCGTACCTGATCCAGAACCATGCCCCCGTCGCAGCCGTACGAGCGACCCGCATCGTGCTGGATACCGAGCTAGACACGGCAGAGAAAGCCCTGGCCGGAGGTGGCGCGCCCGCCGTGGTCGCCACCAACGCCGGGGTCATCGTCTTCCGCGAGGGCCTCGAAGCGGTGCTGATTCTCGCCTCCCTGACCGCCGGCTTGCGGCGTGGCTCGCAGCGCAAGCTACGCCGCCCCCTGTGGTGGGGCGCAGGGGCCGCGCTCCTCGTGACCGCGCTGACGTTCCTGGCAGCGCGCGGCGTCCTCACCCAGTTCGCGCGCTACGGCGAGAAGCTCGAAGCCGTCGTGTCACTGGTTGCCATCGGCGTCCTGCTGCTCATCACCAACTGGTTCTTCCACAAGGCGTATTGGGTAGACTGGATGGCCGGGTTCCACGTGCGCAAGCACGGCCTGGTGAACGGAGAGATGGGCCAGTGGCTGGGCCTGGCGGCGCTGGGCTTCACCAGCATCTACCGCGAAGGCTTTGAAACGGTCCTGTTCCTTCAGGCCCTCGTCCTGGAGTCGGGCATGGCAATTGTCATGGCCGGCGTCCTGGGCGGCCTGCTGGCGACCGTGCTAATCGGTGTCATCCTGTTCAGCGTCCAGCGCAAACTGCCCTACAAGAAGATGCTCATCGCCACCGGCCTGATGATCGTCGGCGTCCTGATCATCATGGTCGGCAACACAGTCCACGTCCTACAAGTCGTCGGCTGGATGCCCCTGCATCCCCTGCGGAGCCTTAGCCTGCCCTACTGGACGGGCCTGTGGTTCGGCGTCTATCCCACCTGGGAGGGGCTAACCCTCCAATTCCTGGCCGCCACCTTCGTCATCGGCAGCTACTTCCTGGCCGAGCATCTGCAACACCGTCGCGTCGCCCGCACCATCCTTCGTTCCGCCTCCAGCGAGGTGTAGCGCAGCCAGCGCCTCAGGTCGCCTCCGGCGCTTCCCGCAGCGCATACGCCACCGCCTCCTCCAGCGACATGGCGCGGCCCTCGCTCCAGGCTGCGACGAACTCCTCGGCCGACACCTGGCTGCGCACGGCCGCCAGGATACGCTCGGTGTCTGCCCGGTCTGCCCTCTCAAGGGCGAATCCGCCAGTCTCGGCCATCATCGCGGCGGCGCCAAGCAGGCGCGCCGCGTGCTGCGGCTGACCACGCGCCTGCCATACCCCGGCTATGCCAGCGACCGTGGGGCCGGACCGGACCGCCTCCCCACCCTGGATGCTCACCTGCAAGCATGCCTGGAATAAGGCCAGCGCGCGCGTGTCCTCACCCCGCCGAAGCGTTACGTGCCCCAGGTTGTGGAGCGCGTTGGCCGCCAGTGGGCCAAGCCCAGCCTGGGTCTCAAACAACGCGATGGCCTCGCTGTACAACTTTTCGGCCAGCTCGTCATCGCCGGCCAGCCGCGCTACCTCACCATAGGCGTTCAGAATGCTGCCTTCGCTTCGCCTGTCCCTCAACTCGCGGGACAGGGACAGGGATTCGGCTAGCAGGGCAGCAGCCTGGTCGGTGGCGCCCTCGTCGCGCCTCACAATGCCTAGACCGCCGAGCGCGGTCATGGTTAGCCAGCGGCTCCCCGTCTTGCGCGCCACGGCCAGGCTCTCCTGCCAAAGCCGACGCGCCTCGCTCAAGTCTCCCAGGTGGCGCGTCCTCGCGCCTAGCCATCCCAATACCTCGGCCAGCAGACGATCGTCTCCGGCGCCGCGCGCCAGCGCCACACTCTCCGCCAGCGCGGCCCGCGCCGCCGACAGGTCGCCCGGCCAAAGCCCGGCGAGTCCACCTACGCGGAGTAACCTGGCCTGTAGCCACGGATCGCCCAGGGTGGTTGCCAGGAATAGCCCATCTTCTACCCAGCGCTTTCCTTCGCCGACGTGCTCGCGCCAGTACCAGAAGGGCGCCAGCGCGGCCGTCAGGCGCAGAAGGCTCTCCGTCTCACCTGCTGCTCGCATCCAGGCGAGAGCCGCCCGCAGGTTGTCCATCTCGGCCTCGAGACGGCTCAGCGCGCGAGTTGGACCCAGGTCATGCAACGCATCCTCGGCTGCCTCCGCCTCGGCCAGATAATAAAGGGCGTGCGTCCGGCGCATGGCATCGGCCTCGCCGCTCTCCGCCAGCCGCTCGACCGCGTACTCGCGTACCGTCTCCAACATCCCAAAGCGCGGCTCACCGCCCACGCCGTCCCTTCGCACCACCAGACTCTGGTCCACCAGCGCCGCGACGCCCTCGAAAACAGACACTGGGGACGAGAGATGGGAGAGTGACGAGTCGGAGCTTTCAATCTCGCCTCTCCAATCCCCCACGACGGCCTCCGCCGCGTCCAGCGTGAAGCCACCGACGAACACCCCCAGCTGCCGAAACAGCCGTTGCTCTGCCTCCCCCAGCAGGCCATAGCTCCACCCCAGCGTCGCCCGCAGCGTCCGCTGTCGCAGGGGCGCATCGCGCGGTCCCCCCGTCAGCACCGCCAGCCGACTATCCAGCCGCACCAACAGCGCCTGGGGCGAGAAGGCCTTCACCCGCGCTGCCGCTAGCTCGATCGCCAGCGGCAGCCCATCCAGCCGATGGCAAATCGCCGCCACCGCCACCGCGTTCCCCGCCGTCAGTGCGAAGCCCTGCCGCGCCGCCTGCGCCCGTACCACGAACAGCCGCACCGCCTCCGCCTCCATCATGGTCGCTACCGACGGCTGCGCCGTGCCCGGCACGGTCAGCGGCGGCACGTCGTACGCCTGCTCGCCGCGCAACCGCAAGGAGGCCCGACTGGTCACCAGCAGCTTGAGATAGGGTGCGCCCGCCAGTAACTCGGCCACGACCGGCGCGGCCTCCACTACCTGCTCGAAGTTGTCCAGCACCAGCAGCATCCGCCTGTCGCGGAAGGTGTCGATCAGGCTGGCGAGGAGCGCCTGCCCCGGCCGCTCGCGGATGTGGAGGACGTGGGCGATAGTCGCCACGACGAGGCCAGGGTCCGTCAAAGGGGCGAGGTTGACGAAGCCGACACCGTCAGTCAAGTCATCCGACAACTCGGCGGCAACTTCCAGGGCCAGGCGGGTCTTGCCCACGCCGCCCACGCCGGTCAGAGTGACCAGCCGCGTGTCGGCGCGCGACAGCAGCGCCTTGACGTCGGCCAGTTCTGTCTCGCGGCCAATCAAGGCGGTGGGGGGCGTGGGCAGAGTGAAGGCCGGAGATGCGAGCGCAGGCGTCGTGGGTGCGCCTGGCGCGGGCAGGGCGGGCGCGGCGGGCAGAGCCAGGGTGTCACCGCCAGAGCGGTCGCGGGCGAAGCGAATGAAGGCCTCTCTGTCCTCGGTGGCCAGGCCCAGCGCGGCAGCCAGATTCTCCGCCAACTGCTGCGAGGGGCGCAACTCGTCCGCCTCCACCTTGCGGATCGTCTCACCCGCGTAGCCCGCCTGCTGACCCAACTCCTGTTGGGTCAGCCCCAATCCACGACGACGCAGCCTCAGCCAGCGACCAAACGAGGCAGCAGCCATCTTTCCCTCCTCCAGCGTCAAACAGCGCGCCGCCAGACCGCGTGATCAAATCCGACACCTGGCAGTCCGGACTCCACCGCCCGGTTGTACCGTTTTTCATCCCGCCGGGCGGGAAGAATCGGCACGGGCAACGTGGTTTACTGTCCGCACACCCGACGGCACGCAACCATGAAAGGAAAGGACGCCCCATGCACGGCATGACTTCGACATCAGTCTGGCTACGTCAGCACACCTTGCGACTGTTGACGGCTCTCATCTTCGCCCTGCTCTGCGTCGGTATCGCCGGCGCGCCGGGCGTCGCCGCCCAGGGGCCGGTCCCCGGCCCCGACAGGGCTATCTCGGCCGCTCGCGAGCGCGCCATGACCCAGTATCGGGCCGCCCACGAGCAGCGCGTGGCAGCGCGACTGGACGCGTTGCTCTACCCGCCCGTCGCTTCGACGACCGATCGCTGGCCAGGCGCACAGTATCGGGCCGCCCACGAGCAGCGCGTGGCAGCGCGACTGGCGCGCTAGGACACGCCGCTTTACCCGCCGGCCCCTGTGCTAGACCTGGGGTCTGGCGAGCGTGACAGGGACAGGTAGCGCTCGCCCGTGCCCGCGACGCCGTAGACTCTAAAGGTCGCCAAGACCTCTAGAGTCTACCTCTCGCTCAGCGCGTACGCCACCGCCTCCTCCAGCGACATGGCGCGGCCCTCAGCCCACGTGGCGGCAACGGGCGCGGCGGCCAGGTGGGCGCGCAGCGACCCCACGTTCTCGTCGTAGCTGACGCGGTAGCTGGGTGGCAGAGGCGCGCCGATGACCTCGCGCAGCGTCTCAGCCGCCCCGAACAGGCGCGCCGCCCGTTCGTCCTGCCCACTCGCCACGGCGACCCCGGCCAGCCCTTCCAGGCACTTCGCCGCGTTGCGGCGCTCGTGCAGTTGATGGAAAAGGGCAAGGGACGCCGCGAAGTGTGCGCCCGCCAGCGCCTGGTCGCCCCGGCGGGCCGCCACGAAGGCCAGGTCGTGCAGCGTCCGCGCCCGCCCCAGTTGGTCGCCAAGACGGTCGAAGATCGCCATCGCCTCCGCCAACAGCGTCGCCGCCGCTGCGTCGCCCTGGAACGCCAGCACGGCGCCCAGGTTCATGAGCGCGTCGCCAATCAGCCCCTCATCTCCCCACTCCCGCCGCAGCTGCAGAACCTCCTGGAAACGAACGAGGGCAAGGTCATAGTTGGCCTGCTCGCGGGCGGTCATGCCCAGTCCATTCAGCACCCTGGCGATCGTGCCCTTGTCCCCTCCCTCGCGGGCGAGGGCCAGCGCTTCATCGCCGAGAGAGTGGGCCAGGGCATAGTCGCCTTGCATCCAGGCGATCATGCCCATGACGCCCAGCACGTGGCTGATGCCATCCCGATCGCCCAGCGCGCGGTAGAGTGCCAGAGCCTCTGCCAACGCCGACCGAGCCGCGACTAAATCCGACTGGAAACTGGCGAGCGTCCCTGACGTCTCTAGCAGGGCGGCCCGCAAGGGGGCCAGGCGGTCTGCCTGCGTCGCGGACGACGCCAGGAGGACGGCGGCGTGGCTCCGCCACTCGCTCAGATAGCCCTCACGCAGCCACACCGGCGTCAGGGCGTTGAGCAGGCGCATCGCCGGTTCCGGGTCAGCCTGGCTCTCCGCGCGCCGCAGGGCCGCGCGCAGGTTATCCTGCTCTGGCCTCAGGCGCCGCGCCCAGCCCCACTGATCGTGAGACTGACTCTCCGCCTCACTGACGAGCCGGAGGTAGTAGCCCGCGTGGGCCTGGTGCATCGCCTCCCGCTCGCCACTCGCGACCAGCCTCTCCACGGCATATTCACGAATCGTCTCGAGCATGACATAGCGCGGCTCGCCCTCGGCCTGCTGCCGTTGCAGCAGGCTATGGTTCACCAGCGTCGCGAGGCCGTCGAGAACAGAGATTGGGGATTGGAGATGGGAGATTGAAGAGACCGAGGCTCCAGTCTCTAATCTCTCATCTCCACTCTCCAGCCCCCTATCTCCCGCCACCGCCGCCGCCGCCTCCAGGGTGCAGCCCCCCACACAGGCGGCCAGCCGCCGGAACAGAACCTTCGCCCTGTCGTCCAGCAAGTCGTGGCTCCAGTCGATCGCTGCCCGCAGCGTCTGCTGTCGCGTCGGCGCGTCGCGCTGGCCGGTCGTCAGCAGCGCCAAGCGCTGCCCCAGGCGGGCCAGCAAGGCGCGGGGCGGCAACACACCAGTCCGCGCTGCAGCCAGCTCGATGGCAAGGGGCAGGCCGTCCAGACGCCGACAGATCTGCACCACGTCCTCCACATTCCTGTCCGTCAATGCAAAGTCAGGCTGCACAGCGCGGGCGCGCTGGGTGAACAGGCTGACCGCCGCATACTGGGCAGCGGCTTCGACAGCGGGTAGATGCGCTGGATCCGGCGTGGCGAGGGGTGGCACAGGGTAGTTTTGCTCACCGCGCAGACGGAGGAGGGCGCGGCTGGTGACCAGCACCTTGAGCGCAGGCGCGTCGGCGACAAGCTCGGCCACCAGAGGAGCCGCGTCGAGGAGGTGCTCGAAGTTGTCCAGCACGAGGAGTAGCCGCTGGTCGCGTAGTCTGGCCTTGAGGCTGTCCAGCAGGGGCCGAGGGTCAGTGTCGTTTACACCCAGGGCGCGCGCGATGGTCGGGACGACCAGGGCGGCGTCCGGGATGGGCGCCAGACTGACGAAGACCACGCTATCCGGGAAGACGTCCAGCAGGTCCGTCGCCACCTGCAAGGCGAGGCGGGTCTTGCCCACCCCACCCACACCCGTCAGCGTGACGATGCGCGCATCGTGGCGACCCAGCAATTCCTTGATGGCCGCCAGGTCGCCCTCGCGGCCAATGAGAGGCGTCGGGGCCGCCAGCAGGTGGTAGGGTTGGCGGGCCGCAAGGGGAAACGCTGTCTTGCCCGTGACGGGAACCCCTCCGGCCGCCATCGTCCCGGCCGTGTCCCGCGCGAAGCGCACGAACTCTTCCCGCTGACCAGGCTCAATCGCCAGGGCAGCGGCGAGCCGGCCGGCCATCTCCTCGGATGGCCGTCGCTCGTCCGCCTCCACCTTGCGGATCGTCTCGCCCGCGTACCCGGTCAGGCGGCCTAGCTGCTCCTGGGTCAGGCCAAGACTGAGGCGGCGCCGCTTCAGCCACTGCCCGAAGCTGAGATGCGCGTCCATGCCTCCTCCCTACTCGCCCGCCTGTGTCCCCCTCCCTGTCCCGCCCCTTGTCCCGCCCGGCGGTTATCGGCGTACCCTTCATTGTGCTTCAATGGGGCTAGACGGTCAAACGCCCCATTGGATGCTGGATGCCCACGCGAGCAGCGTGGCAAACCGACGAAAGGATGGCCGACCATGTCCACGAAGCTGATGTCTCCCCGCAGGTTACAAGCCGCCGCCTTCGGTGTATTTGCCGTGCTGGTGGTGCTCGTAGCGCTGGTCGTAGGGTTGGGTCGCCGGTGGGTAGCCCAGGAACACGCGGGGTTGGCGACCACCGCCGTGGTCGCCAACCCCGTCGCCCTCCCCACCTCTGGCGAGGCGGCGTTGGCCTTCGCCGAGCGCCAGTGGCGCGATCTGGCGGCGGGCAGCGGTCAGGCGGCAACGGTGCGCCTGGGCGCTAGCGGCGAGATCGTCACCGAGGAGAACGGGGCCGCCTGGATCGGCGCGCCACCCCAGGCCAGCGCCGCCGCGATTCTTGCCTTCCACGAGGCGCAGCTCGCTCAGCTGCGGGAAACGCTCGGCGCCACCGCCGTGCAGCGCCTCCTCGCAACAGGCGACGCTGAGTAGCAAGGACAGCCGGGCGCGTCAAGCCCCGCAGGCCTCGATGAGTTGCAGGGCTTGATACTCTGTCCATCACAACCTTTTGAGAATGACCACTGGACGAATCTCCCTACCACACCGTGAAGGCGTACCCCTCCCCCGTGCCCGCGACGCCCTGGGCGACAATCGCCCCGGCGTTGCTCTTGAAAGCGTCAGCGGCCATGACCCGCGTGAACAGCGCCGCTCCCGCCAGTCGCCGCCCATCCGGAATCGCCATCAGCCGCACCTCCGGCGCGCGTGACCCATAGAGAGTCGTGTGGCAGGCGGCGGGCGCGATACGCTCCTGCAACAGCCCGCCCACCTTCAGCGCAGCCAGCAGCGGGTCCGCCTCGACGGCCTGGCCGCCGTGGCCCGTGGTAGGCTTGTACACCAGGCCGCCCAGCGCGTCGCGACCCTCCGCCCGCAGGTCCCGCAACAGCTCGTCCGTCACCGCCCATGTCCCCGGCAGGCGCGGCGACAGCCCCGCAGCGTAGAAGTCGGCGAAATGAGCCTTCGTCCCGTAATAGAAGTGGATGGGGTGACTGATCCACGTCACCCCCGCATCCCCGAAGAAGCGCCGCATCGCTGCCGCCTCGTCGCGCGTCGCCTCGTGGAGCAGCCGGCGCGCCATGTCGCCGTGGACCAGGCGGCTGTAGGCGCGGCGAATGGGCAGCCACCCGCCGTCGCGATGGTAGTGGGGGCGACCGTCGCGGTAGACCACCTCGCGCGGGTCGAGGATGCCCATCCCCCCCTCGCCGCCCGTCAGCGCCTGGATGGCGAAAAACTCCCGGCGCGTCACCTGATCCAGCGGGCGATAATCCAGCACGACGCCCTGGCGCGGGTCGTCCTCGATGCCACGCATGTACAGGGCGCGCAATTTCGCGTCCAGGTCGGCCAGGGTCCAGCCGGGCGTGGCCGTGGCGCTGGCGCGTTGCAGCGGCGGCCAGGCGTCCTGGGCGCAGGCCAGGGCCAGGCGGGCCAGCGTCGCATACGCGCCGAAGGTCTGCCACTCGATGTAACGCGGAGTCAGGCCGTCCGGCGTCTCCACCAGGAAGGCATCCAACTGCGCCAGCGGCGGCTCGACCTGGAGATGCGCCCACAGTGCATCAGCCACATCGGGCGAGGCGAAGCCCTCGCGGACCTCCGCTGGCAGCAGCGCCAGTAGATCCGCGCCATCGCGGGTTGCCGCCCGGCGATGCTCAGCGAACAGGTTCACGTCGTGGAGCAGCCAGCGCACGGCCTGACCATCGACGATGACGGGGTTAGGCGCGTAGAGGTCACCCGTCTCGTCGGGGGTGGGATGAATACCCTTGGCCCGCAGGCAGGCGTAATAGCGGTCGGTGGCCTCAGGGCCGAGGGTAACGACGTCAGCGTAGAGATCGGCAACAGTAGGCATAGGGTTCTCCCCAAGCAGCAAGTCAAGCGGCGCGCTTCTGGGGTGGATTATACCACCATGCCCCATCATCGGCTGGTTGTCACCACACATCAATCACCACCCGCTCCGGCTGGAAGCGCATCCGGAACGGGTAGCCATCGGTCCCCAGCGTGAAGAGAACGTCACCCAACGTAGGCGAATCGGCCGAAAGTCGTCCCTCTCACGCATATCTTCACGCCTTTACACACGTCTTTCTCCATAGTACAATG
Organism: Anaerolineae bacterium; assembly: GCA_026129385.1. Taxonomy (GTDB): domain Bacteria; phylum Chloroflexota; class Anaerolineae; order Epilineales; family JAHCIE01; genus JAHCIE01. Next base: position 1,753 of record JAHCIE010000066.1, on the reverse strand, counting down.
GCGGTAGAGACCGTCGCGAGCCTGCGCCGGTTCCGCCTCCAGGAGCGCCAACGCCGCGAGGCCCCCATGCCGCCACGTTCCGAGCTTTTCGCCCTGGTCGACCGTCATTGGGACGGCCTGCTCACCTTTACCCGCCGCCTGGTCCAGACGCCCAGTCTGCCCGGCCAGGAGCACGACGTCGCGGCCCTCGTCCAGGACGAGATGCAACGCCTCGGCTACGACGAAGTGCGCGTCGACCACGCGGGCAACGTCGTGGGCACCCTGCGCGGCGGCGACGGCCCCGCCTTGCTCCTCGACACCCATATGGACCACGTGGCCGTGGGCGACCCGGCTCGCTGGCCCCACCCACCCTTCGGCGCCGAGATTCACGACGACGCCATCTGGGGCCGCGCCACCGTCGACATCAAGGGGCCGCTGGCCGCCCAGGTCTACGCCGGAGCCGCCCTCAAGGCCGCCGGTTACTCGTTCCCTGGTCCGGTCCATGTGGCCGCCGTCGTCCAGGAAGAAATCGGCGGCTACGGCACGCGCAGCCTGCTCGACTGGCTCCGGCCCGATATCGCCCTCATCGGCGAGCCATCGGCCAACCGCCTGGCGCGCGGCCACCGCGGCCGCGTCGAGCTGCACGCCACAGTCAAGGGCCGCTCCGTCCACGCCAGCGTACCGCAGCTGGGCGTCAACCCCCACTACAGCGTCGCCCGCTTCTTGACCGCGCTCCACCAGACGCCGCTGCCCGAGCAGGGCGAATTCGGCGCGTCGTCCGTCGCGCCCACCCTCTACAGTACCGACAACCCCAGCGCCAACGTTATTCCATCCGAGATCCATCTTGTCCTCGACTACCGCAACGTCCCGGCCGACCGGCCCGAGGCGGCGCGGGCGCGCATGGCCGACCTGCTGGCCGCCAGCCTCGAAGCCGAGGCGACGGCGGACATCGTCATTCCGCAACGCACGTACACGACCTGGACGGGGGTCGAATGGCAATTGCCCGCCATCTTCCCGGCCTTCGAGACCCCCGCCGACTCACCGCTGGTTGACGCCGCCCAGGCGGCCCTATCCGAGGCGCTGGGTGAGGACACGCCGGTCATTCTCTGGCGTTTTGCCACCGACGGCGGCCACACGGCCGCGGCGGGTGTGCCCACCCTGGGCTTTGGCCCCGGCGACGACCGCCTGGCCCATACCATTATGGAACACCTGCCGCTGGCCGCGCTACGCGCCGGGTGCGCGGGCACGATTGCCCTGGTGGAGAGCCTTGGCCATCTTCGACGCCACGCCTGAATCACATAACACATTGGAGTTCCCGGCGTTATCTAGTGTAGCGGCGGGCGCCGCGCGCCGGTCACTTCCAGATGAGAAGGACCTCGCGACTCGGGCGACACGCCACGACCGCGAGGCGTTCGGCCTATTGTACGACCGCTACGTTACCCGAATCCACCAATACGTGTATTATAAGGTGGGTAGCGGAGCGGAGGCCGAGGACCTCACGGCACAGGTGTTCCTGCGCGCCTGGGAAGCCATTGGCGGCTACGAGTGGCGGGAGCATCCGTTCTCGGCCTGGCTGTTCCGCATCGCCCACAACCTCGTCGCCAACTGGCACCGCGACCAGGGGCGGCGGCCGGTGGTCCCGTTGGAGGAGACGCTGCCCAGCCAGCGCCACCAGCCCGAAGCGCAGGCCGAGGTGGCCGACGAAGAGGGGATGCTGATGGAGGCCATCCGCACGCTACCGGATGACCGCCAGCGCCTGCTTATCTTCAAGTTC
>JAHCIE010000659.1 GCA_026129385.1 Anaerolineae bacterium | reverse complement strand
GGCCGAGGTCGAGCCAGCGGTTCCCGAAGTGGATCCGCTGGTGCGGGTGATGTTCCAGCGCATCAACGGCCTGCGGGCGAAGGTCAATCTGCCGCCCTATGCGTGGGATGATCGCGCCTACGTAGCGGCGCAGTGGCAGGCCGAGGATATGGTGAATCGGCGCTACTTTGCCCACAATACACCGGATGGGCGGACGCCGAATGACCTGATGCGCGCCCAGGGCCTGCCCTGTCCAGGCTGGTGTGGGCAGAACATTATCATGGGCCAGACAGCGGACGAGGTGAGCTACAGCCTCAACTGGTTCATGAACTCGACCGTCCATCGTGGTAACCTGCTTAACAGTCGCTACGCCAGCATTGGTATTGGCGTGGCCCGCGCTCGGGCGGGCGTGCGGTACTATGTCTTGAACTTCGCGCCGCGCTGAAGTCAACACGCCGCCCCCTGGGGCGGCGTGGTTTTTTGATCTGGTGGCCAATTAGCGTAAGAATGGCCTGCTGAATACATCGAATACAATCCAGGGTATTACCATATCTGGATCGTGTCCGAGGTTTGGGGAAGCAGGGCCAGCCGCAAGATATGCTTGCGGGGCAATGACGCCGCCGGCGACCCTGCGGGCCTCGGATGTGGCCGCCAGGGCTCACACCACAAGGGCGTGGCAATCTACCGGGTGGCTGCGATAGGACGCGGGAGGGTCGCGCACAAGGCCGACAATTCCCGCGTCTTCCCTGTCAACTGACGAAGAGATACCAGGCCTGGAGGTCCGCCTCCAGGTTCTTGTTTTGGGCGCGGAGCGCCTCGTACAGGCGGGCATTTTCGATGGCCGCCCCGCCCAGGTGCGCCACCGCGTCGAGGAAGTCCATCTCGCGGGGCGTGAATTCGTGGCGCAGGGCGGTATAGACGCGCATGACCCCGATGGGACGGGCATGGACGCGCAGGGGGAAGGACACCGCCGACGCCAGGCCCTCGCGCTGCGCCGCGGCGGGGTACAGCCAGCCACTCCCGGCTGCGAGGTCGGGGCTGATGACCGTCTCGCCGCGTAGCACCTGCTGATCGAGGTGGCTGCGGGCTACCTCCACCGTGCCCTTGGTCAGGTAGGCATCGCTCAGGCCGTGGGCGGCGGCCAGATCCAGAGCGCCGCTGCGAGGGTCGAGCAGGCGAATCAAGCCTGCCCGTAGGCCCAACTGGTCGACGGTCTGTTCGAGGATGGTCGCCAGGACCGAGGAGAGTTCCAGGGAGGAGTTGACGGCCTGGGCGATGGCGAGGAGGGCGTCCTGCATCTTGGCGTTTTCCAGGCTGGCGCCAGAGGCGTCGGCCACGGCGGCCAGGAAGGCCGTTTCCTCGGCGCTGAAGTGATGGGGACGGTCGGCATAGACGCGCAGCACCCCGACAATGCGTGGCCCGAAACAAAGGGGCAGGGCCAGGACAGAGCGGATGCCCTCACGGGCGGCGGCCTCGGGGTACTGGAAGCGGGAGTCGTGGCCCGCGTCGTCGATCACCACCATCTGGCCAGCGAAGACCTGGCGGTCAATCTCGCTACGGGCCAGTTCCACATCGCCCTTGGCGAAGTAGGACTCGCTGAGGCCCACGGCGGCGACCAGGGTGAGGCGGGTGCGATCGGGCGTGAGCAGGCGGACAGTGCCGCCCCGCAAGCCCAGCTCGTGAACGGTGGCTGTCAACACGGCGCGCACGCGGTCGGGCAGGGTGGCGCCGGCCTGCATGGCGTGCATGATCTGCACCAGGGCGGCGACACGAGGCGGTAGCGCGGACAGATACTTGGGCGCGTCCATAGGGCCTCCCAGATGATGCTGGCGTCGTATGCAGTTATACACCCAGTGGGGCCAGATGAAAAGCGGAGGTGAGCGCGGCGCGCCGCGCTCACCTCGACGGCGTGGCTGGC
>JAHCIE010000658.1 GCA_026129385.1 Anaerolineae bacterium | reverse complement strand
AAGAACATCATCACCGGATGGGGAACCTTGTTGCCCATCCTCTCCACGCCATCCAGCAACCTCTGTGTGAGCGACGGACCCGCTCCCGCCCCCGTCTGCGCAGTCATCTCAATCTCCTTCCGGGTTGTGCAGGCAAGATACGATCGGCCCTGGTGGCTGGTCGAGGCAGCGCCACATGGGCTACACCGCCGGGGCGTAGTCGCGCAGGAACTCCGTTAGCAGGCGCACGCCGACGCCCGTCCCGCCCTGGGACTCCGTAGGGCGCGTGGGCCGATCGACCCACGCCGGGCCCGCGATGTCGAGGTGAACGAAGGGGTACTCGCCCACAAAGGCGGCCAGGAACGCGCCCGCCGTGATGGAGCCGGCCGGCCGACCGCCGATATTCTTGAGGTCGGCGACCTGGCTCTTGATCATGGTGTGATACTCGTCCCACAGCGGCAACTGCCACACCCGCTCGCCGCGGGCTTCGCCCGCGCGGCTCATCCTGTCAGCCAGCGCCTGGTCGGTCGCCATCATGCCGGTGGCATGCGAGCCGAGGGCAATGATGATGGCCCCCGTCAGGGTCGATAGCTCGACAATGGCGGCGGGCTTGTAGCGCTGGGCGTAGAACAGCGCGTCCGACAGAATAATGCGTCCCTCGGCGTCGGTATTGAGGACCTCGATGGTCTTGCCGCTCAGCGTCGTCACGATGTCGCCGGGTCGGTAGGCTGTGGCGCTGGGCATATTCTCCGCCGACGACACCAGCCCGACGACGTGCAACGGCAACCCAAGCTCGGCCACGACCTGCAGCGCGCCCAGCACGGCCGCTGCTCCGCCCATGTCCGACTTCATCGTCTCCATGGCATCGGCAGGCTTGAGGGACAGGCCACCCGAGTCGAAGGTCAAGCCCTTCCCGACCAGGCAGACCGTGGGGCGGTCGGGGCCAGGCGTCCCGTACTCCATGACGATGAAGCGCGGCTCGTTGGCCGAGCCTTTGCCGACTGCCAGGATGCCACCGAAGCCATGTTCAGTCAACTGCGTCTTATCGAGAACCTTGACCTGGAGGCCGAGGCGTTGGCCGAGGGCGATGGCCTGCTCCCCCAGCACGGCCGGGGTCAAGGCATAGCCCGGATGATTTACCAGGTCGCGGGCATACGTCACCGCGCGCCCGATGATCTGGCCGTGCCCGATGCCCTGGCGAATCGGTTCCTCAGAGTCGCCGGTAACTACGGTCGCGCGTTCAACCTCGAAGGTCTCTTCGGTCGTCAGGCCGGTGCGGTAGGGCCAGTAACGGTACGCGCCTAGCTCCAGGCCCTCGGCAAAGGCCTGGGCTGTGGTCTGAGCGGGCAGCGGCACGTCACCGTGAATGCCGATGGTCACCGCCGGTACCTGCACGGCGCGCGCCTGCTGGACGGCAGTGGCGGCGGCTTGCCGAATCGTCTCCGTCGTTAGCTTGTCGCGCTGACCCAGGCCGACTAGCAGCAGGCGGCGTGGGGCGACCGCGCCGCGTGGATAGAGGAGCAGGGTCTGCTGTGCGCGGCCGCGAAAGTCGGCCGGCTCCAGGATACCCGCCACATTGTCGGGCAGGGGCATGTCCTCGAAGACGGCGAGGATGGCCAGATCGGATGATTCGTGAAGCAGGTCGCCCGTCTTGACGGTGATATTCATGATGCGACTCCTATCCCCACAACTGAGCTAGTTGAATGCACATCTCGGTGGCGCGGGCCATGTCTTGAACGCTGATCCACTCCAATGGGCCGTGGATGTTCTGCATGCCGGTGAAGAGGTTGGGCGTGGGCACGCCCATCTCCGTCAGGCGGGAGCCATCGGTTCCGCCGCGCGTCGGCGGTGAGAGAACATCAAGGCCTAGCTGGTGGCAGGCCTCGCGCGCCAGCTCGACGGGGCGCATGTCGTTTTCCA
>JAHCIE010000657.1 GCA_026129385.1 Anaerolineae bacterium | reverse complement strand
CCACGGCCGTCCGTGCCCGCCCGACGCCGACGCCGGGCCGCATCGCGGGCCTCGGCCTGGCGAGCTTCGCCCGCGCCAGCGAGCCGCTCAAGCTGCTGACGACGCTCCCCGCCGACAAGGCTGACGGCGTACCCGTTGGCGGCGCGGCGTGCCTGGATCCCCTGAAGGCGCGCGCCGCCGACTGCCCGCGCATCGTCGTCCAGTTCAACCATCCGGTCGTGCCGCTGACCGGCGTAGCCGACGCGATGACGCTGCCTTCACCCATCTCCATCGCCCCCGCCGCCCAGGGGAGGGGTGAGTGGCTCAACACATCGACCTACGTGTTCCGCCCCGACTCCCTACAGCCATCCACGAAATACACGGTCACGGTGAACCCGATCAGCGATCTGGTTGGCGCGAAGCTCGACGCACCCCAGCCCTTCAGCTTCACGACCGTCTACCCCGACGTCCTGCGCCGTCGGCCCACCGACGGTGCGGTGATGGTCAGCGCGACCCAACCCATCAGCGTTACCTTTAACCAGCCCATGAATCAGGCCGAGGCCCAGGCCGCCTTCAGCCTGCGCGCCGAAGGCGGCTCGCCGGTCCAGGGCACGTTCCGCTGGGCGGGCAATGACATGCTGTTCACGCCCACTCAGCCCCTGGCGCGCGCTGCCCGCTACACGGCCGTTGTCCGGGCCGGCGCGAAGGACAGCGCGGGCCGCGAGGCGCTGCGCTCCGATGCTACGTGGGGCTTCCAGACCGCCCCCGCACCGGCCCTGACGGCGAGCAATCCCGCCAACGGCTCGACGGCCGCGCGGCGCGTGTACAATGTCGAGCTGACCTTTGCCAGCCCGATGGACCGCGATAGCCTGCGCGTCGAAGTCACGCCGTCGGTGGGCACGCAGACCGTGTTCTGGCCCGACGAAAACAATATGAAGGCCCAGGTGTCGGGCGACTTCCTGCCCTCGGCGGGCTACACGGTCGTCGTCAAGGGCGACTCGAAGACCCGCGACGGCGAGGCGCTGGGTCAGGATGTGACGCTGCGTTTCACCAATGGCCCGGCCGAGCCGCGTCTGGCGTTGGGTATCGGCGGTCAGGTCGCCATGTACGACGCCAACCGCGCGCCGACGCTGAGTATCGCCAGCATCAACGTGCCCCAGGCCGACTTCCGCCTATACCGCCTGCCAGACGCGGACCTACGTGGCCTGCTGGGGCGCGATTTCTATCAGGGTATCGATAAGTACCAGCCCGCCCAGGCCAACCTGGTTCGCCAGTGGAGCGAGCGCCTGTCGCCCGGCCTCAACGCGCCCGCCATGATGACCACCACGTTGACCGCCGACAAGGCCTCCCTGCCAGTGGGGAGCTACCTGCTCACCACAGCATCGCCCGAAAGCGGGGATCGCGGCGCGTTCCCGAACCGTCACGTGCTGGTTGTCTCACCCTACAACCTGCTCCTCAAGCGGACCGACCGCGAGGCGCTGGTGTGGGCGACCGACCTCAAGACCGGGCAGCCCATCGGGCAGGCGCCGGTGCGCTTGCTGGATGAGAAGGGCCTGCGCCAAGCGGGCGTCACCGACGCCGAAGGCGTGTTTACGACCACGTTCGAGCCTCGCGACGTCTATCGTCCGCTGCTGGCAATCGTGGGCACGCCGGGCCAGGACAACTTCGGCATCGTCAATTCGCGCTGGACCGACGGCGTGGACCTGTGGAACTTCAACCTGGATGGCCTGTACGGCGAGACCTACGTCGCGCCCTATACTGCGTATCTCTACACCGATCGCCCGCTTTACCGGCCAGGACAAACCGTCTACTTCAAGGGCATTGTCCGCCTGGACAACGACGCCCGTTACCGCCTGCCCGATCTGAAGCAGGTGCCGATTGTCATCAGCGACATGACTGGCAGGGAGATCTACCGCGACAC
>JAHCIE010000656.1 GCA_026129385.1 Anaerolineae bacterium | reverse complement strand
GCCCCACCCGGGCGGCGCGCCCAATGTGACCGTCAACGGCTCCGACCTGTGGCGGCTGGACCTGGACGACGGTCGCGCGACGCGCCTCGCGCCTGACCTGGGGGCGTGGCTGGCCCTGTCGCCCGACGAAACGCAGCTTGCCTTCGTTACCTGGGACGGCCAGGTTGGCGTGCGTGACATGTCGACAGGCGCGCAGCATGTCACGCCCTTGCCAGAGGGGAGCCGGTCCGGCACATTGGAGTGGACAGCGCCTGCGCGGCTCCTGCTCACAACCGCCGATGGCCGTCGTTGGCGGCTCGACGCGACGACGGGACAGGCGACGCTCGAGCCGTGATGCGTGGCAGCCAGGCGCGATGGGGTTACGTTGACAACCCCGCTCCCTCTGCATATGCTCTAGGCGGGAAATCTGCCCACACAGCGCGATCACGATCAGGGGATCCATAAAATGCCCATAACCCACGGCAAGCTTCAGCGCGAAGTATTGCCCATTCCGGACCCGAAGCACGTCGGAGTCACCACCTACGATGCGAAGGACCCCGACACCACCTTTCCGCCCATCGAGCCACTGCGGCCCCCGCCGGGCGCGCCGAACGTCCTCATTATCCTGGTGGATGATGCCGGGTTCGGCTCAAGCAGCGCGTTTGGCGGCCCGTGCAATACACCAACCTTCGAGCGCCTGGCGCAGGATGGTTTGAAGTACACCCGCTTCCACACGACGGCGCTGTGCTCGCCGACGCGCGCCGCGCTGCTGACGGGGCGCAACCATCATTCGGTCGGCATGGGCGGCGTCACCGAGATTGCGACCTCGGCGCCGGGCTACAGTTCCATCCGGCCGAAGGACAAAGCGCCCCTGGCCGAGATGCTCAAGCTCAACGGCTATGCCACCGCCCACTTTGGCAAGTGCCACGAAGTACCGGTCTGGGAGACCAGCCCGATGGGGCCATTCGATCGCTGGCCGACGCCTGGCAACGGCTTCGAGCATTTCTATGGCTTCATCGGCGGTGAGACCAACCAGTACGCGCCCGCCCTGTATCAGGATACCGTGCCGGTCGAGCCTGATCGGACGCCCGAAGAGGGCTACCACTTCACCGAGGACATGACCGACCGGGCGATTGAGTGGATAAGTCAGCAGAAGGCGTTGATGCCCGACAAGCCTTTCTTCGTCTACTACGCGCCGGGTGCGACCCACGCCCCCCACCACGTGCCGGTCGAATGGAGCGCCCGCTATCAGGGCAGGTTCGATCAGGGCTGGGACACCTTGCGCGAGGAGACCTTCGCGCGCCAGAAGATACTCGGCGTCGTCCCCCAGGGTGCGGAGTTGACTGCCCGCCCAAAGGAGATCCCCGCCTGGGCCGACATCCCCGATGACCTCAAGCCGGTGCTGGCCCGCCAGATGGAGGTCTATGCCGGGTTCATGGAGCACACCGACTACCACGCCGGCCGGTTGATAGACGCCCTGGTCGGTCTCGAAATCCTCGACGATACGCTGGTCTATGTGATCGTCGGCGACAATGGGGCATCGGCTGAGGGCGATATTTATGGCTGCTTCAATGAGTTGATCACCCTCAACGGCGCCAATGCGTTGCAGACGACCGAGTTTATGGTCTCGCGCATCGCCGATTTCGGCACGCCGCTGGCCTACAACCACTTCGCGGTCGGCTGGGCGCATGCCATGGATACACCGTATCAGTGGACCAAGCAAGTCGCCTCGCACTGGGGCGGGACCCGCAACGGCACGATCGTCCGCTGGCCGAAGGGCATCCAGGCCAGGGGCGAGATTCGCCACCAGTTCCACCATGTCATCGACGTCGCGCCGACCGTGCTCGAGGCGGCGGGCTTGCCGCAGCCTGCCTTCGTCAACGGCATTCAGCAGGCGCCGCTCGAAGGCGTCTCGATGGCCTACTCCT
>JAHCIE010000655.1 GCA_026129385.1 Anaerolineae bacterium | reverse complement strand
ACCCGCTGGCCGCCTCGCTCGCCGTAGGCGCTCTCCACCTCGACGCGCACCCGGTCGTATGGTCCCGCACCCAGCGTCCCGACTGCCACCGGCGTACCCGCTGCCCCCGCCGCACCCAGGTCGATCGTCGGTGCGGTCAGCGGAATATCGGTCCAGCCCTCGTCACGCGGCTGGCCCTGCCGATGGATGCCCGCCTCGTGAAACGTGACCACGACGCGATCCAGCCCGCCGAGAGCCTCGGAGCCATCAGCAACGCGCACCGTGACCGGCCCCGGCGCGGGCGTACAACCTGCCACGACAAGCAACACTCCAGCAAGCCACGCGGCGGGCCAGAGGCTCGCCGCGTGTATCTTTCTAAGCCAGCCCATCGACTAGCCGTTCTTCTTCTCGATCGGATATTTCTTGTCCACCCAGCCGAAATAGCCCTCATCCATCACCTTGACCTTGGTGTAGCCGTTCTTGGTCAACTGACGCGCGGCTTCCTCGGCCTCGGCGTGGGGGCAGGCGCAATAGGTGACGATCCACTTGTCCTTGGGCAGCTTGCTGAGATGCTTGTCTACCTCGAAGTAGGGCACATTCACCGCGCCCACAATGTGCTCGACGGCGAAGTCCGACGGCGGGCGGGCGTCGACGAGGATGAAGTCCTGCTTGGCGTCGAAGGCCTTCTTCACGTCGTCTACTGACACGAAGAGCTTATCGTTGCCCTTAGCAACGGCGGCGAAATCAACGGCATCCTTCGCCGCCGGCTGCGCCGCCGCCGGGGCCTGAGCGGTGGGGGATTTGGCGGCCGGCTGGGCGGCGGCCTGGGGCTGGCTGGCGGTCGCGCCGCCGCCACACGCGGCCAGCACGGCGACGCTGAGGGCGGCCATAAGAGCGATGAGCGTTATGCGAATCGGCTGTCGGGTCAAGATTCTCCTCCTGGGATATACTCTTATCCTGTGTAAGACTTATCGGCTAAGATAACGCCCGCCTATGCACCGGGATACGGGCGGCGGCCGGGCATAGCCAGATTCTACGCACGTTGCGCGCTGGACACAACCCTCGCGCAGGTGAGAGTTGCGGGCGCGCCGGGGCGCGATACGGCCTGATTCCATTGGTCGTTGGTCGGCCCCTACCCTTCCACTGCCGCTGTCTCCTCTACCATCGCGGCAACCGCGTCGAGGGCAGCGGGGATGGCGTCGATGGCCGTATCCAGGTCGGTCTGGGAAATGACCAGGGGCGGCAGCAGACGCAGGACGTTCGGCCCGGCGGGCAAGGCCAACACGCCGCGCTCCGCCAGGGCCATCAAGACGGGCGAAACGCGGTGGCGCAGCTCGACGCCCAGCAGCAGGCCCAGGCCGCGCACCTCACGGATAGCGGGGTGGTCGATGGCCCCCAGCCGCGCCAGGGCGTGCGCCCCCAGCCGCGCCGCGTGGCCAGGCAGGTCGTTGGCCTCGATGTAGTCGATGGCCGCCAGGGCCGCCGCCGCCGCCAGCGGGTTGCCGCCAAAGGTCGCGCCGTGGGTCAACGGCGCGATCGGCGCGACGCGCGGCCCCAACAGCACCGCCCCCATGGGCAGGCCGCCGGCAATGGACTTGGCAACGGTCATGATGTCGGGCCGTACGCCGGAATGCTCGGCGGCGAACATACGCCCGGTGCGACCGAAACCGGTCTGCACCTCGTCCAGAATGAGCAGCGCGCCACGTGCATGGCACAGTTCGCTCAGGCCGCACAGGTAGTCGGACGACGCCGGGCGCACGCCCCCCTCGCCCTGCACCGCCTCCACCAACACCGCCGCCGTATCGTCGCCAATGGCCGCCGCCGCCTTGCCCAGGTCGTTGTACGGGATGTGACTGAAACCGGGGATGAGGGGCGCGAACGGTTCGCGGTATTTCTTCTCCCACGTCGCCGACAGCGCGCCCATCGTCCG
>JAHCIE010000654.1 GCA_026129385.1 Anaerolineae bacterium | reverse complement strand
GCCAGCGTCAGTCCGCCCAGCAGGCCGAAATCGAGCCGGGGTCGCCCTGACGGCCGGCGCGGCCGCGCAACTGATTATCGATGCGGCGCGCCTCGTGGCGCTCGGTGCCGATGATGTGCAGGCCGCCCAGTTGAATCACTCTCTCTCGGTCGCGCTCTACCTCTTGCTTCGCCTGCTCGTAGGCGGCATCCCACGCCCCCGGCTCTAGATTCGCCAGGTCCAGCCCCTGCTGGCGCAGCCGCTCGCGGGCGATACCCTCGGGGTTCCCGCCCAGCAAGATGTCGACACCGCGACCAGCCATATTGGTGGCGATGGTCACAGCCCCCGGCCGGCCCGCCTGAGCGATGATGCCCGCTTCCTGCTCGTGGAGCTTGGCGTTCAACACCTGATGCTTGACGCCCCGGCGGCGCAACATATCGGAAATCAGTTCCGACTTCTCCACCGATGTCGTGCCGACCAGCACCGGGCGGCCGAGCTTGTGCATCTCCTCAATCTCGCGCACCATCGCCTTGTACTTAGAGCCGCCGCCCTTATAGACCTGGTCGGGCGCGTCCTCACGAACCATCGGCCGATGGGTCGGGATGGGAATGACATCCAGATTGTAGATGCGCTGGAACTCCTCTTCCTCGGTCTTGGCCGTACCCGTCATGCCCGCCAGCTTACGGTACATGCGGAAGTAGTTCTGGAAGGTGATGGTCGCCAGCGTCAGGTTCTCGCGCTGGACCTCGACGCCTTCCTTCGCCTCGATAGCCTGGTGCAGACCCTCCGAGAAGCGGCGACCGTGCATCAGGCGACCCGTGAACTCGTCAACGATGATGACCTCACCATCCTTGACGATGTACTCCTTGTCCAGGTGAAACAGCGTCTCGGCCTTCAAAGCGTTCTCGAAGTACGGCGTCATCTCGTAGTATTCGGGATCATACAGCGACTTGCCCGACGGGATGTTCAGGTAGCCCTCGATCTTCTCGATCCCCGCCTCGGTCGGTGTCACGACGCGCTGCTTCTGGTCGATGGTATAGTCATCATCCTCGCGCAGACGGCGCACCAACTGGGCGAAGGTCGCGTAATACGATGCCGACTCCTCGGCTGGGCCGGAGATGATGAGCGGCGTGCGCGCTTCGTCGATGAGGATGTTGTCCACCTCGTCGACGATCGCAAAGAACAACTCGCGCTGCACCCGGTCCCCCGCCCGCGTGACCATGTTGTCGCGCAGATAGTCAAAGCCGAACTCGTTGTTCGTCCCATACACGATGTCGGCGCGGTACGCCTCAGCGCGCGGGACGGGCCGCAGGTGCTGATAGCGATCGTCAGCCGACTGGTAGTCGGGGTCGTAGACATAGCTGGGCTGATACTCGGCCGCGTTGGCCTGGCTCTGGATAACAGCCACGCTCTGGCCGAGGAACGCATACACCGGTCCCATCCACTGCGCGCCGACCTTCGAGAGATAGTCGTTCGGCGTGATCAGGTGGACGCCGCGACCGGTTAGCGAATTCAGGTATAGGGGCAGGGTAGCAACCAGCGTCTTGCCTTCGCCTGTCTTCATCTCAGCGACATTCCCCAGGTGGATGACCATGCCGCCTATCATCTGCACATCGTAGTGCCGCTGCCGGATGGTACGGTGCGCCGCCTCGCGAACAGTGGCGAACGCCTCCTCCAGAATGTCGTCCATCACCTCGGCTTCGGCTTCATACAGCGTCTTCTTGGCCGCCTTCAGGCGGTCCTCAGCCTGTCGCCTCTCATCACCGCTCAGCTCGTCGAAATCGTGCGTCGCCTCGGCCACCTGCTCGCGCAGGTCCACCGTCGCCTCAGCCAGCGCGGCCTTGAACTTATCGGTCTGGGCGCGCAACTCATCGTCGCTCATCGCCTGGAGTGTCGGCTCCAGCACATTGGCGCGCTCGACTCGCTGCCGCAACTGCTTGAT
>JAHCIE010000653.1 GCA_026129385.1 Anaerolineae bacterium | reverse complement strand
AACGGCCACCCGCCCCCTCCCCGCCGCCACCGTCGCGCCGGTGAGCGCGGCTGTGCCCACGGCCCGCGCCACCGCGCGCCCCGTCGTCGCCGCGCCGACCGCGCTGCCGACCGCGAAAGGCCCCACACCGCCGCCAGGCATGCGGACGATCCAGGAAAGCCAGCTGCCGCGCGAGGCGCGCCAGACCCTGGCCCTCATCGACAAGGGCGGCCCTTTTCCCTACCGCCAGGATGGGCAGACCTTCCAGAACCGCGAAGGGGTGCTGCCACCGAAGGCCGACGGCTATTACCGCGAGTACACGGTAGAAACGCCCGGCTCCGATGATCGCGGCGCGCGGCGCATCGTCACCGGCCGGGGCGGCGAAGTCTACTACACCGACGACCACTACGCCTCCTTCAAGTGGGTCATCCGCTCATGACAAGCCTCAAAGCCGCCCTGGGCGGCGTGCGCCCGCCGGGCCTGTATCGCCTCACCTCCAGGAGCGCGCCTGCCACGGTGCGCCGCACGACGGAGAGCCTCGGCTGGCGCTTCTTCGACCTGGACGGCGTAGCCATTACCGACAAGGCCGCCTTCCTCGATGCGGCGGCCCAGGCGATGGCCTTCCCCAGCTACTTTGGCCGCAACTGGGACGCCTTCGAGGACATGGTCAACGACCTGGCGTGGGCCGCCGCGCCGGGCTACGTGCTCCTCTATGACCATGCCGCGCCCTTCGCCCAGCGCGCGCCCCAGGACTTCCTCACCGCGCTGGACATCCTGCGCACGGCCGCCGCTCGCTGGCAGGCCGACGGCACGCCCTTCTACGTGCTGGTGCGCGGCCACGACATCGACGCGCCCGCGCTATAAGCGCGCCCCGTTCATGGGCAGCGACGCACGCGGCGCGGTCTTCGATCCCCACGGCGTATACCGCTATCGCCTATGGCGGACATGGGACACTGCCCTGCCCGCCGCCGCCTTCATCCTCCTCAACCCCAGCACCGCCGACGCCAGCCACGACGACCCCACCCTGCGCCGCTGCCTCGGCTTTGCTCGCGCCTGGGGCTATGGCGGTGTCGAGGTCGTCAACCTGTTCGCCTGGCGGGCCACCGACCCGACGGCCCTACGCACCTGCCCCGACCCGATTGGCCCCGCCAACGACGCCGCCATCCTGGCCGCCGTGACGGGCGCGCCCCTCGTCGTCGCAGCCTGGGGCAACAACGGCCGCCTCCACGACCGCGCCGCCGCCGTGCTGCGCCTCCTCGACGGCATCGCGTTAACCTGCCTCGGCCTCACGGGCGCGGGCCAGCCCCGCCACCCCCTGTACACGCGGGGCGGGATGGCCTATGAACCCTTTTCAGATGCTTCGCCAATCGGCTCTTGCTATGCCAGAGAATCGAAGAGGGGGAGGCGGCCGCTGCGGACGGCCTCGTAGGCGTAGAGATACATGGCCGCTGACCAGGCCTGGTAGGCGTAGCCCATAGGGTTGCCGGTCTGGCCGTGCAGCCACTCGTTGAACTCCCACGCCTGGTAGGCTCCCCGTTGGCAGGCAGCGGCCAGGTCGTGGAGCAGGTGGTCGGCCTCGGCGTACCGGCCCATCTTGACCAGGGCAGCGACGTGGAAGCCGCCAATAAAGGGCCAGATGCCGCCATTGTGGTACTGGTGAGGCAGGTTGAGGTTGCGGCTGCGATAGTACTCGCGCCAGTCGGCGTGGCCGGGGGTGATAGGGGGGTTGATAGCCTTCGTCGGATAGGGGTAGCCCATGCCCACCTGGTACATGTAGCGCAGGATCGTATCGGCGCGCTCGCGGTCGGCAACGCCGGTCAGGATGGCGAGCAGGTTACCCAGCGCGTCGCAGTAATCGCCGTACTCGCGGAACGCGACGTAGGGGAGATAGTAGGGGCGGCTGGAAATGGTCCCAATGTTGTGGTACAGCATATACCATTCCAGCCGCATCGCCT
>JAHCIE010000652.1 GCA_026129385.1 Anaerolineae bacterium | reverse complement strand
GTCGAGATTGAGGCGGAGGTGGAGATTAGCCCGTAGAGTCGGCCGTACGTCGCCGTTGAGTGGCGCCGATGGCGAGGCACACCGGACAGCAGGCATCCACCCAGTCGCCCAGGCTCTCGGCGGTGGCGTCGGTGGCCACCTGCCCCGCGCGGTTACGCCGCCGCAGCAGCAGCCAGCCGGCCAGCCCCACAATCAGGAAGGCCAACACGAAGGCCACGACGGGCGTCTTGAGCGCGCCCAGGGCCGCGCCCACTAGCGGCCCGCCGATGTAGCCCAGGGCAAAGTGCCAGCCGATGAACACCGCGCTGCCCACCAGCGCGCCGACCAGGAAGCGCGTGAAGGGCATCTCGGCCAGGCCGCAGGCAGGCACGGTGGCGATACGCACGCCAGGTGTCGTCAAGGAGGCGATGACGGCGGGCACGCCACCCTTGCGGATGGTCGCCGCCGCCGCGTCGATGCGGGGCGGCGTCAGGCCGATATAGCGCCCGAAGCGGTCGATAAAGGGCCGCCCCAGGCGACGTACCAGCACGTACTGCGTGGCCCCGCCCACGACGGCCGCAACAAGCAGGGCCGCGAAGCCCTGCCACAGGTGAAAACTGCCCGCCGCGGCCTGCGCCGCGGTCACCAGCATGATGAGGTCACCAGGGATGGGAATGGGCAGGCCAATCTCCTTGAGGAGCATGATCACGAAGATAGCGACCAGGCCGTAGGTGGCCAATAATGGCGTGAAGTTCGCTCCCACTTCGCCCATGCCGCGCCTCCAGTGCCGGTAATATATCAAAGGGACGCAGGCCACTGGCGCGTGGATGTGCCGCTGTCGCTAGCGGACGGGCACGCCAATCAGTGTGACGAGGGCCGCGAAGAATACCACCGCGCCTAGAACCAACATGATGGCATCAATGGCCCACCACTGGAACTTGCCGCTGATACCGCCAAACAGCAGGACGGTCGCGAAGATCACCGTCAGGCGAACGTATTCGTCCGAGAGATCGTTGGCCTGGTTGGCCTCGTTGAATCTGTCGTCGGCAAGCTGGTCAAATGCCTGCGCCTCGTCGCGTTCGGTCAGGCGGTACTGGGGCATGGCGAAGGGTGTCGGCGGGGCGTCGGGGTTGCTGAGCGGGTCCAGGGCCAGCCAGGCGTCGGCGGCTGCCTTCAGGGGTTGCGGGAACCGCTGCGAGAGGGCATCGGCGAGGGCCGGATTGGTCCCCAGGCGCGCGGCCATGTAATCGGTAAACAGGCCGACGTGAAGGTTGGTGATCAGCATCGCCTCGTTGGCCCGCTGTGAGGCGCGGACACGATTGGCCGACGCCTCACTGTAGGCGCGCGCCTGCTCACCGCTCCAGCGTGTCGCCTGGTAGCCGCACCACGCCGTCGCTACTGTGGCGAGGGATAGGACGATGGCAGCGAGAATCTCGACCCAACGGCCAAAGCGGCGGCCGGGGCCTTGTGCCGAGGGGTTCCGTTTCATAGTGCGTCCGTCATAGTGTCCATAGCGCTACGGCCAAGCGCCGCGCGGGCCTCGGCATCCAGGGCCTCGACGACCCTTTGGTACAGGGCATCCGCCTGCTCAGGGCTATCGCCGATGGCCGTGAGGCCCAGCCGCCCGCTGTCGCTGACCGCGCTCATCATGTGCAGGACAATGCCCGTCTGCGCGGTGTGGTCGAAGTGCAGGCCATGGCGGCTGATGATGTCGAACAGGTCGTCGGCGGTGAAGACGCGGTAGTCGGGCGACTCCAGGTGATCGGTGGCGACGTAGTACTTGTTGTGGCCGCGCACGGTGGTGAAGCGGCCGCTCTTGGCGTCGTACGTGCCGTCGGTCAGCCACTGCAATGTCAGGAAGGGGTGGGTGGTGCCGCCCTTGCGCAGGTTGATCTCGATGGCGTAGGCTTCCCACTCCCCACGCTCGGTGCGCACGACGACGAAGTCCAGGGCAAAG
>JAHCIE010000651.1 GCA_026129385.1 Anaerolineae bacterium | reverse complement strand
CAGTAGCGGTCCCTTGTATCGCGATGACTACCTGAGTATCGACGCTTCCGGTTGGGAGGTGGTGCGGGATGGGAAGATGGTGGACCTGACGGCCACCGAGCGCAAGCTCTTGTTTCTGCTTGTCGAGCATGCGAACGAGGTTCTTAGCGCCGATACGATTCTCGAAAAGGTGTGGGGACGCGAGTACGCCGACCGGGCCGAGTACGTCAAGCTCTATATCTGGCGGCTGCGCCAGAAGCTAGAGCGCGACGCCACTGACCCGCGCTATATCGTGACGGAGCGTGGGCGGGGCTATCGCTTCGCGCCCGCGCTGGGCAGCCAGGTGCGCGGCTAGACACCAGGTAGCAGGAAAGGCAGACCTGACAGGTCTCGGAGACCTGTCAGGTCTCTTTTTTACGGCGGCGCGCTGGTCGATTGCGGCGTTGGGGGTGGGGGCGAGGCCGGCGCCGCGTTCGTGGGGGCGGGCGGCGATGTCGGTTGCGCGGTGGGGGCGGGCGGCGATGTCGGTTGCGCCGTCGGGGCCGGTGGCGATGTCGGCTCGGCTGTGGGCGGGACGCTGGTCCGCGTCGGGAGCGGGATGGGGGTACGCTGCGGGCGCGGGTTCGGCGTCGGGGTGCGGGTTGGCGGTGCGGTGGGCGTGCTAGTCGCGCCGGGGTTGCTGACGCCCGACCCGGCGGTGGCCGTCGCCGTGAACAGCGGGGCCGACGTGGGCTGCGGCGGTCGCTTGACTGGTGTCTCTGTCGGTGGCGCGGACGTGGGGCGCGGCGGCTCCGGATAGGGTGACGTCGGCGCGGGATAGGCGGGCTGCGTGGTCGGCGGCGGCTCCAATGTAGCTGTCGGGGGTGGCGGCGGCAGAGGCGTTGTGGACGGCGGGGGCAGGGGTGTGCTGGTCGCTGGTGGAGCCTCAGCCGGGGCTGCGCCGGCGGGGGCGCGGCCGAGGGGCGCGCCGGCGGCGGGTGGCACGCGCGTGGCGGTGGGGGGCATGCGGGTGGCGGTGGGTAGCGCGAAGAGTGGTCGCGGTAGGGCGGTGCGTGTCACCGTCGGGGCAAGCGGCGAGGGTTGTAGCGTCGGGGCAACGGTGGCAACCAGGGGCAGGCCCAGGGCCACGGCCCGATCCTGCTGCTGGCGCGCCTCCTGGAACAGGTTCTCAGCCTGCCCTGCCTGGCCGCGGGCGAGCATCGCCTCGGCCTCGTGGCGGCGCAGCTCAGCCAGCATGGCGTGAAGTTGGGCGCGGTCGGCGGCGTTGAAGGTCACGACGAGGCGGACCTGCTCCGTCGCGCGCTTGACAGGGTAGAGCGGGTCGTCGGGCAGGGCATCCGACGCCAGGACGGCGGTGGACAGGGATAGGACGAGGAGAATCAACGCGGCGGCGGCGGCTAGCCAACGCACAGCGCCGCGCGACACCTCACGCCGCCGCCCCGGGTGGGCAGGGAAGGCGAGCGGTTGGCGCGGCGCGGGGGTCGGCTCCGGGAGGTCCATCAGCCGCTGGCGCAACTGCGCCTGGAAAGCGGGGGTTGGCTCGGGGGCCTTGACGCCCTCTAGCCAGACGGCCATCTCGAGCAGGGGCCGCAATTCGTCGGCGTGCTGTGGGTAGCGCGCCAGACAGTCTTCAATTGTGCCTGCGCCCGACTGAATGTCCCTCAGACAGACATCCAGCAATTCAGCGAGGCCCATCCTCCATCCCCCAGTGTACCAGCTCTCGAAGCGCTGCCAGGCCGCGGAACTGAAGGCCGCGAATTGCGCCCTCCCGTTTACCCATCATGGCGGCGATCTCCGCTGTACTATAGCCCTCCATGAAGCGCAGCACGATGACTTCTTGCTGCTCCTCAGTGAGTTGGCTGACCGCGCGGCGGAGCTGCTCGGACGTAAAGAGCGCCTGTAGCGACCGTTCGGGCATGTCTGTGTCGGCCGGCTCGGCATCGTCCCGCCCGTCAGCCCCCTC
>JAHCIE010000650.1 GCA_026129385.1 Anaerolineae bacterium | reverse complement strand
GCCACCCACCGGTCTCCCCAACGTCGAAACGGGTAGCCTGATCGCGCCCGGCTTCATCGACCTCCAGATCAACGGCGCGTTCGGCTACGACTTCACCGCGGACCCGGCCTCGGTCGCGCCGGTTGCGGCTGGCCTGCCCCAGCACGGCGTCACCGCCTTTCTGCCCACCATCATCACCTCACCTCTGGAGACCTATCCGGAGCGGCTTGTCGCGCTCATGGCCGCTGCGACACCCAACCAGGGCGCGACCGTCCTGGGGGTCCACGTCGAAGGCCCCTTCCTCAACCCCAACAAGAAGGGTGCGCACAACCCCATCCACCTCCGTCTGCCCTCGCCGCAGGCCGTCGCCCCCCTGGTGGCCACGGGCGTGATGCGCCTCATGACCCTGGCCCCCGAACTCCCCGGCGGGACTGAGACCATCGCCTACTTGCGACGCCACGGCGTCGTGGTCAGCATCGGCCACACCGACGCCCACTACGACGACGCCCATGCCGCGCTGGACCACGGCGTTACCTGGGCCACTCACCTGTTCAACGCCATGCCCACCCTCGGCCATCGGGACCCCGGCGCAGTAGGCGCGCTCCTGGAAGCCGACCAGCCGGTCATCGGCCTGATCGCCGACGGCATCCACGTCCACCCGGCCGTGGTACGCCTGGTCTGGCGTAGCAAGGGCGCGGCGGGCATCTCCCTCGTCACCGACGCGATGGCGGCCCTCGGCCAGCCGCCCGGCGTCTACAACATCGGCGACCAGCAGGTACACGTAACGCCCATCGCCGCACGCCTCGCCAGCGGCACTCTGGCCGGCAGCATTCTCAGCATGGACCAGGCCATTCGCAACATGATCGCCTACACGGGCTGTAGCGTGGGCGACGCGGTGCGTATGGCAAGCACAACGCCCGCTGACGTACTGGATCTCTCCCACAAAGGACGCCTGGAAACGGGAGCCGACGCCGATATCGTCGTGCTAGACGCACAACTCCAGGTGCAACAGACCATCATCGGTGGTGAGGTCGTGTACCAGGCAGAGCCGCACCCCCAGCCCATCTCGGATTGACGACGCCCGCCTCACATAGTAGAATCGCCGAACTCTCAATGACCGAGGGGTAGAAACATGCGGGAGCCTCAGCAGCGCGTTGTCCGCGAACGCCTCGTCCAGGCCCTGGACGAAGTGCGCGAGGGTGTACTTGAGATGGGCAGCATGGTCGATAAGGCCATCAGCCACTCTATGCAGGCCCTCGTCGAGCACGACCTCGACCTGGCCCGAGCGGTCATCGACCACGACAAGGCTCTGAACCGCAAGCGATTCGATATCGAGACGGAGGCCGTCAACATCCTCGCCATGCATCAGCCCATGGCTGGCGACCTCCGTTTCATCCTCGCCACCCAGACCATTGCCGTCGAGTTGGAGCGCATGGGCGACTACGCGCGCGGCATCGCCGAGATCGTCGTGCGCATGGGCTACCAGCCACCGGTCAAGCCCTTGATTGATCTGCCCCACATGGCCGAGATGGCGCGAGCCATGCTCCGCGACGCGCTCGACGCCTATGTGCAGCGCGACGTGGCCGCTGCCAAAGCCCTCCCTGCCCGCGACGACGCTGTAGACGCCCTCAACGATCGCATCTACCACGAACTCATCGATATCATGATTCGCCATCCCGACACGGTGGCGCGCGCCACCTATCTGCTGTGGATCACCCACAACATCGAGCGCATGGCGGACCGAGTGACCAACATCGCCGAGCGTATCGTGTTCATGGTCACCGGCGAGCTTGTCGAGATGGACGTCAGCAGCTATTAGCTGTATTCCAGCGTCACTGTCAGCCTGGGCGCTCCCCCGGCCCATGCGCCATTCGCATCCTCCACCACAATCCAGACAGGCTCATCCGGGTCACGCCGCACGTTCAGCGGCCGTCGGCCGCCCGCCCTCATCAGGTCGGCCAGGCG
>JAHCIE010000065.1 GCA_026129385.1 Anaerolineae bacterium | reverse complement strand
GCCCTAATCAGTACGCCGAGATTATCCAGGACTACGCGCCGACCTATCAGCCAGATCTCATCGTCGTCGAGATGTTTGTCAACGACTATCTGGACGCCCTCACCACCAACGACGCTTTCCAGGCATCCATCGGCTTTGGCGAGCGATCCCCCGACGGCCTGATGGGCGTGCTCGGTCTTACCCACCTGCGCCAGTTCCTCCGGATGCAGGTTCGCGAACCCCTCGCCGCGCTGATCAAGAATCGCCCGGAGGGGCATGGCTACAGCCTGGGAAATTTCACCTTCCTGGAACGGGATTGGCCGGCATGGGCCGACGGTCAGCGCGCTGTCGAGGCGCGCCTCCAGCAGATCGAGGGCGTGGCGAACCAGACTCACACCCCCGTCATGATTGTCATGGCCCCGGCCGCTCCCCAGGTCTGCGCCCCGCGCGATCTGGCCTATTACCCTCGCAATGTCGACCTCAGCGACACCAGCCGCTTTGACCTCGACAAGCCCCAGCGGCTGACCCAGAGTCTGGCCGACCAGATGCAGTTCACGTATGTAGATCTGCGGCCGGTCTTGCGCCAACTGCCCGACGGCTGCCCCTATCAACCGTCGAACATGCACTGGACGGTCAGCGGCCATCGCGCTGTCGCGGACTTCCTGGCCGCGCGCCTGGCTCAAACACGCCTGGCGGGTGGGTCGTAGACCATGAACAATATGTTACTGGCGCGAGCCGCCGTGTTCGGGGTAGGCAGCCTTCTGCTGCTGGGTGAAGTTCTATGGCTACGGCGTTCCGGCGGCGCGGTACGTCTGGGGCGTGGCGCGCTGGCCGCGATCCTGGTCGTCTATATGGGCGTCATGCTGTTCCTGTTCGCCAACCACCTGCGCTTCCCGTTGAACCTGGACCTGATGGAAAGCGTCGTCTTGCAGCACATCCAGCGCGCCGCGACGTTCCAGCCCATCTACCCGCAGCCCACGCCTGAGTACGTGCCCCTGTCCTACAACCCGCTGTTCTATGTACTGACGGCGCCGTTCGCCTGGCTCCTGGGCGCAAGCCTTCCCACCGCTCGGCTGGTCGCGATCCTGGGGGCGCTCGGCAGCGCGTTCCTGATGTTCTGGATCGTGTTCAAGACGACCCGCTCGGTGTGGTGGGGGTTTGTCTCGCTCGGCCTGTTTGCGGCGGCGTATCGGGTGATGGATGTCTACCTGGACACGGCGCACTCCGACTCGTGGCTGTTGTGCACGGCCTTGCTGGGCAGCTATCTTATCAGCCTGAAGCGCTCGCGCACCTGGAACATGGCGGGCATCGTCGTGCTGGTCGCGTCGTTCTGGTTCAAGCAGCACGGCGCGCTCTTCCTGCTGGGTGGGCTGGCCTATCTCACCTGGCTGGAAGGCCGGCGCTCCCTGATCTATTGGGGTGTCGCCGCCCTGCTCGGCCCGGTGCTGTACCTTCTCGCTGGACCGGTTCTGTTCGGGCCTGCCTTCCACTTCTTCACCTGGCAGACGCCGCGCGGCTGGACAGAGCTAAATGTCGCCACCGTCAGTCGCTATCTGCGGTTCATCGTGATCTCATATCTGCCGCTGGCGCTTATCGCGGGGGCCTACGCCCTCTGGAGCCTCCTCAAGCCGCGCCAACGACTCACGGTGTGGGTCGTGCAGTTTGGCGCCGCCCTGCTGAGCGGCTTCATGGGCAGCCTCGACCCTGGCTCCTCCAACAATGTCTACATCACCATGGGCGCCTGGTTCATCCTCCTGGGGGTGCTCGGCCTCAGCGATTTCTCGCGGCGGCTGCCCCAACTACCGCGCTACGGTCTGGACACCCTGGTATTGATCGCGACCCTTACCCTGCTCCTGTACGACCCGCGCCCCCTTGTCGTCTCGGCCGAGGCCCCTCAGCGCTATCAAGAGCTGGTCACGCTGCTGGAAGGGTTGAACGGGCCGGTGTATGCGCCCTCCCTCGGCCAGCTGCCTAGTGGATACACCCTCTCGCCCGCCGCGCATTGGGTGGCGCTGGAGGACATGATTCGCGGGCCAGGCATCGACACGCGCGACAACCCGCTGACGCGCCGCCTGCTGGACCCTGCGTTGCACCCATCAGGCGCCGCCTTCATCCTCGCCAATTATCCCGTCGAAGCGTATCCGTGGCTAGAGTTTCTCAACGAAACCTATGTCCTGGATACAGACCTCGGCGATCGTTTCCGATCCCTGGGAGTGCTGCCGAAGCGTTGGGATCATGGCTTCCCGCGTTACCTGTATCGCCTGAAGACTGCGCCACCCATTCAATAGCATCCTGGAGTCGTTGAATTGGGGGGGATACCGGTTCACGCCCTCGCGGGAGGAGACAACATGAGCGACCAGCCTATGCACTCGACGCTACAGCCATCGGCCAGCCTTCACTCACCGACCTGGCTCTCGCACATCCGATGGACGTACGTCGCTGCTGTCATCATCGGTCTGGGGGTGATCCTGCGATTACCCATGTTACCAGAGCCTCTTACCTATGCGACCGACTACTGGCGACCGGCCGATACAGCTGCCATCGCCCATCACTTCCTGGAGAATGGCTTCCGGCTTCTCTATCCCCAGATCAACTGGGGCGGTAGCGGGCCTGGCTATGTCGAAACCGAGTTCCAGCTGTACCCGTTCCTGGTCGCCCTGCTGTATCGCGTATTTGGCGAGCAGCTCTGGCTGGGGCGGCTGGTCTCTCTCCTCTTCTCGGTACCAACCTTCGCCGTCTTCTACCTGCTGGCGCGGCGCATCCTGACGCCTCTGGCGGCCACGGTAGCCCTGTTTCTCTTTGTCATCTCGCCGCTAGACCTGCGCTATAGCGCCACGTTCATGCCCGAGGCGGCGATGCTCTTCTTCTACGTAGTGGCTCTGTATCTGTTCTACCGCTACTACGAGACATCGTCGCGCTGGCTTCTTGCCCTGGCGGCCCTGTCTACCGCCTTGGGCATCCTGATCAAGCCCACGGCGGGTGTCGTCTTCCTGGTCTTCCTGATCCTGATGTTCGACAAGCATGGCGTTCGCGGCTTGATCGGGCGTGAGGTATGGCTGACCGGCCTCGTCAGCCTGGTGCCCAGCGCGCTCTGGTACTGGCACGCCCACGAGCTTTATCTCACCTACGGCAATACCTTCGGGGTCATCGGCGGCGGCGATACTAAGTTCGGCAACCTCAGCTACTGGTTGTCCCCCGCCTTCTACCTCGCCACGGCTCGCCTTGAGGTCAAGTGGGTCTTCGACGGCGTCGGGCTGGCGTTCTTCGCCATTGGGTTGATCGCGGCGCTCCGCCATCGTCGCTACATTCTCATCACCGCTGGTGTGCTGACGACGGGCCTCTACTATCTGGCGATCGCCCATGCGGCCGACAAGCCCTTCGCCGTTCACTACCATCTGGTTGCTCTACCCTTTGCCGCCCTCGCCATGGGGCTGGGCATCTCTACATTGACGAGCTACGCTCGGATGACGGGTCCCCTGACAGCAGGGGCGGCCGTGCTGCTGTTCCTGACCGTCGCGTGGTCAGCTTACATCTATGGGGACCTGGTCCGCTTCGGCGAGAACGGATGGGCCAGGCAGGAGATCAACTGCGCCGCCCAGGTGCAGTCGGTAGTGCCTGACAACAGCCTGCTCATTATTAGCTCGCCCGTCGAGTCAGAGTATGCCGACCGGCCACGCAACTATCAAGACCCGACCATCTTCTTCTACAGTCATCGCTATGGCTGGAGCCTGCCCGCCGACTGGCATACACCAGACAAGGTCGAGGCGTACCATCAAGCCGGGGCCGCCTATTTTGTGATTGCGGACGGCCCTCTGTTGGAGTCGAGTCCCACGCTGGTAAGCTACCTGGAGGCGAACAGTGTCCAGATTGGGCCAGGCATTGCGGCCGGTTGTGGTGTCTATCAGTTGCATTGACACCCGGCCTTGCCTGAGTGAGAAGGTGAGATAACGTGTCCGTCTCGAAGCCTGTATCCCGCGTCTCGCGCCGCCAGTTCTTGCGGGCCGGGGCTGCCCTGGCGGCGGCCACCGCGCTCGGCGGCGTTGCCTTCAATCCGGTCAAGACGTTGTGGGCCGTCGACCCCAAGCGCATCTATCTGGCCCCCGACGATCATACGGACCTGTGGTGGACGGCCAGCGACGCCGAATACCGCCAGGCCTTTGTCGAGATGCTCGACTACTACCTTGACCTGGCCGACACCACCGCCTCCGAGCGCCCCGAATTCCAGAGCCGCTGGAATTGCGATGGCAGCTACTGGCTGTGGACGTACGAGCGCACCAAGCCAGCCGGCTTCAACCGCCTGATGAGCCGCGTGCGCGACGGGCACATCAGCGTCCCGTTGAACGCGCTGGTCGTCTGCCTGGGCGGCGCGCCGGCCGAGGCGGTGTTGCGCGGCATGTACTACGCGGGCAGCCTCGAGCGGCGCTTCAACCTGCGCCTGCCGGTCGCCATCAGCATGGAGAACCAGACCCTGCCCTACGGCCTGACGGCCCTGTGGGCGGGTTCGGGGGCGCGCTATAGCTGGAAGGGGGTCTGCGCCTGCGATACCCAGGTGTCCCAGTTGGGCAACCGCGATCGCGAGATCTACTGGCACGCGGGGCCAGACGGCAGCCGGGTTCTGATGAAGTGGAACTCGCTGCTGGGGTCGAACGAGTCCATCGGCGGCTATGCCGAGGCCCGCAACCCGGCCAGCACGGTCGACTTCGTCGATACGGATCCCGGCTTCCTGGCTCGCTATCCCTACCGGGTAGTGGGGGCCTTCGGCAAGGGTTGGGACGATTTCAAGACCCTCACCGATGAGTTCGTCCAGGTCGCCAGGGCGAAGACCACAGCGTCGCGGACGGTTATCGTCTCGAACCAGGTTGACTTCTTCAACGACTTCGAGACGAGCTACGGCAGCCAGATTTCAGCCTACGGGGCCAGCTTCGGCAACGAGTGGGATACCTACTGCGCCTCGCTGGCCGAGGTCTCGGCCCGCGTCAAGCGCAGCGTAGAGCGGCTGCGCGCCGCTGAGGCCCTCGCCAGCCTGGTCAGCCTGGCCAGCCCCGCGTTCATGGCCGGCCGTACCGCCGCCCGTGACCAGGCCTGGATGAGCCTCGGCCTGTACTGGGAGCACAACTTTGGCATGGTGGGTTTCAACCCGTCAGATCCAAAGGTCATAGACCGCATTCAATGGCAGCGCGACCGACTGGCCGACATCGAGGGGTACGTCAACACGCTAGCCACCGACGCTGCCGCCGCGCTCGGCGGGCTGATTCGTGGTAGCGGCCAGCGCTTCTTCGCCTTCAACCCCCTGTCCTGGACACGCACCGACGTGGCTGAGCTGCCCTACACCGGCGCCAGCAGCCTGCGCGTCATCGACCTGGCGACAGGGCAGGAGACACCCTCCGAGCTGGATACGGTGGACGGCCAACAGGTTCTGCGCATCGTGGCGGCCAACGTGCCCTCCCTGGGCTACAAGGTGTTCGAGATACGGTCCGGCCCGGGCATCACCTTCAGCCCGGCCGCCCAGGTCTCGGGCGCAGTCGTGGAGAACGAGTTCTATCGGCTGACGCTGGCCGACCGGGGCGCACTCACCAGCCTTATCGACAAGACGCGCGGCAATCGGGAGTTCGTCCGTTCCATCGGTGGGCGGACGGTCAACGACCTCGCCACCGGCGCGGGCCAGCTGCGGGTCGAGCATAGTGGGCCAGTCTCGGTCACCCTGCTCGCCCAGGCCTCGGCCCCCTTGAGTCGAACGACGCGGATTCGCCTGCTGCGCGGCCTGCGCCGCATCGAGATCCGCAACGAGATTCAGCAGAACTTCGTCGATACCTACACGTGGGGCTTTGGCTTCAACCTGGACAACCCCGATGTGAACCACGAGGAAGTGGGGGCCATTGCCAGGGCCAGGCTACAGCCCGTCGGTCACTATGCAACGCAAAATGCCCGCTACGACTGGCTCACGTTCAACCACTTTGCCGACATGAGTGACGGCAGCGTTGGCATTACCCTCTCCAACGCCGACTGCTACTTCATGGGCCTGGGGAACAGCCGGGTAGATAGCCTCGACGTGACGACGCCGCAGATTCAAGCCCTTGTTGGGGGGCGCGTGGGCGGCGGCGGTGGCGCGGGGCTGCCCAATCAGGGCGGCGACAGCTACTTTCTGCAACGCTTCGCCCTACAGACCCACGGCGGCTACGACCCGTCGGCCGCGATGCGCTTTGCGCTGGAGCACCAAAACCCCCTGGTCACCGGCATGGTGACGGGCGGCAGCGTCTATCCGGAGACCTCGTTCTCCTTGCTGACCATCGACAATCCCAACGTCCTACTGTGGGCGCTGAAGCCCGCCGACGACGGCATCGCCCAGGGACTGGTGGCGCGGGTATGGAACGTCTCAGCCCAGGCGGCCGGTTTCAGGCTGTCGCTACCGCCGTTCGGCGTGGCCGACGCCCGGTGGCTGTCCCACATCGAGACGCCTCTGGGGGCCGCCACCCGTCAGGGCGGCGCGCTGGTGGAGACCCTCGCGGCGCAGCAGATCAAGACCTTCGCCCTCGTGCCCGGTGCGCTCCCGCCAGCCACGGTCACGCCGACGCCGACAGCGACGCCAACCCCGCCGCCATGCAACCTGACCGGCGACGTGAACCACGATGGTCGGGTGGATTCGACCGATGTGCAACTGGTCGCTCAGCACTGGCCGGCGCGGCCGGCCGGGCCGGCTGATCTACCCTTCGACGTGACCGGTGACGGCAACGTCGATGTGGCGGATATCATGGCCGTGGCCGCCAGGCTGGGCCAGACGTGCCCGTAAGCGTTGGCGCGTTCCGGGCGTCCCCGGCCTGAATAGCATGGCCGCCTCCTGCGACTCCGACCCGTTAAGTGAGGACTCTGTGACGGTTACGATCGATCCATCCCACGCGATAGCGGACCGAACGGTCATCGCGACAACCGAGGCCCAGCCGACCGAACCTGCACACCGAGCCGTGACGGTTATCGAGCCGTCACGCGGCCTGGTGGCGCTGCGCCTCGGTGAAGTGTGGGAGTACCGCGAGTTGCTGTACTTTCTCGCCTGGCGCGATGTGAAAGTGCGCTACAAGCAGACGGCCCTCGGCATCCTGTGGATTATCCTGCAACCCGTGGTCAGCATTGTCATCTTCAGCCTCCTGTTCGGCGGCCTGCTCAAAGTGCCCTCGGGCGATGTCCCCTACCCCCTGTTCGCGTTGGCCGCCCTGATTCCCTGGAACTACTTTACCGGCTCGCTGACGCGCGCATCCCAGAGTCTTGTCCAGAGCGCCAATCTCATCACGAAGGTCTACTTCCCGCGCCTGATCATCCCCGTGAGTGGCGTGATTGGGGGCCTGGTGGATTTCGCCGTGTCGATGCTGGTGCTGGCAGCCCTACTGGTCTATTACCGCGTTCCCCTCACCCCGACCGTGCTGATGCTGCCCTTCTTCCTGCTCCTCGCCATGTTGACGGCCCTCGGCTTTGGGCTGTGGCTCTCGGCCCTCAACGTTCGCTATCGCGACGTTGGCTACCTCGTGCCCTTTCTGCTTCAGATGTGGATGTACGTGACCCCGGTCGTCTATAGCGCGAGCCTGGTGCCTGAACAGTATCGCTTCATCCTGGCGCTCAATCCGATGACGGCGGTTGTGGAAGGTTTTCGCTGGTCGCTGTTGGGTTCCGCCATGTCCGTCTCCCAGGCGACGCCTGTGGTATTCGTCATCTCCCTGGTGATGCTGGCCGCCGTGGTTGGCAGCGGGCTAGTCTTCTTCCGTCGTACCGAGCGCACCTTTGCGGACGTGGTATAAGCCATGAGTGACATCGCCATTCGCGCCGAGAACCTCGGCAAGCGGTATCAGCTTGGGCAGGCTCAGCAGCGGCACGACACCCTCCGCGACAGCCTCGCCCACGGGTTGCGCGGGTCGCGCCACTGGCTGGGGCGGCGTGGCAAGGCCGCCCCAGGCGAAGCCGCCGATGTGCACTGGGCCTTGAGGGACGTCTCGTTCGAGGTCAACCACGGGGAGGTCATTGGCGTCATCGGTCGCAACGGCGCGGGCAAGAGCACGTTGCTCAAGGTCCTCTCGCGCATCACCGAGCCGACGGTCGGGCGGGCGGTCATCCACGGGCGAGTAGGATCGCTGCTGGAGGTTGGCACGGGGTTTCACCCCGAACTGACCGGGCGCGAGAACATTTATCTGAACGGCGCAATCCTGGGGATGCGCCGCGAGGAGATCGAGAACAAGTTCGACGAGATCGTCGCCTTCAGTGAGCTGGCGAGTTTCCTCGATACCCCTGTCAAGCGCTACTCAAGCGGCATGTACGTCCGCCTCGCCTTTGCGGTAGCAGCGCACCTGGAGCCGGAAATCCTGGTCGTCGATGAGGTTTTGGCCGTCGGCGATGTTCAGTTTCAGCAGAAATGCCTGGGCAAAATGCAGGATGTGGCCCATCGCGGCCGGACGGTCATCTTTGTGAGCCATAACATGGATGCCATCCAGCGGCTGTGCAGCCGCTGCCTGCTCCTCGATCGCGGGACGGTTGCCCTGGCCGGGCCGACCGCCGACGCCGTAAGGCGCTACCTGTCACAGACCACCCTGCGAGGCCTGCCCGGGGAGTGGATCGACATCTCGGCCGTCCCGTCTACCCGTGGGACAGGTGAAGCCCGCTTTGTGGGCTTGCAATATCACACGCCTAACGAGGCGACCAGCTTCCGCCCCTACCCGAACGGGCCAGTGACCTTTCGCCTGGCGATCGAGTCGGACAAGGCGCGCACCGTAGGCAGCGTGTCCGTGGTGTTCTTTAGCCGCTCCGGCACGAAGCTGGTGAACGCCGATTCCATCAAGCTCGGCCAGTCGATTCAGTTGGAACCTGGCCGCAACATCGTGCGCTTCGACATCGACCGGCTCTATCTGACACCTGGCGCGTATCACATCGGGCTATGGCTGGCCGATCCCATTGAGGCCGCCTTTAGCGGCACCGTGCTCGACTACCGCGAAGAAGCCCTGGAGGTGGAGGTCGTCGATTATCAGCCCCACGGCCTGGGCATGCGCCCAGAAAGCGATGGCCTGGTCGTCACTGATTTCCGCGTGGCGCTCGAGGCTGTCACGGAAAGCCCGGCTTAGCCCGATGGGCGGCATCATCCGACCGACTGGACTGTGCTTTGAACGCTAGATGAGGAACCGGAGTGTTGCGTATGCGGGCTGTTCTCCTGAAAGTGACGCTGATTGTACTCTTCATGCTGCTGAACCTGGCAGGGTTGGGGGTTGCCCATTCCCCTGACGTTCTCCTGGCTGCGCCCTCAGGGCCATTCACGTGGTCGCCACCTGAGAATGTTACCCGCACGCCGCAGATGTCGGGCCGGCCGGCCCTGGTCAGTGACCGCTACGGCTACGTCCACCTGTTCTGGGGTGAGGATTATGACGGCCCAGTGACCAGGGAAGGCGCCCAACGCCGCTCGAATACCATTTACTATAGGCGGTGGGACGGAACCCAGTGGTCAGATGCCGTCGACCTGTTCGACGGCTCAAGCAATGATTCGCCCGTCGTCGCCGTGGATGAGACGAGCCGCCTGTACCTGTTGTACACGGCGGGTGACGGCTTGCACTTCAGTTCTGCACCCTCGCAGCTGGCCGGATCTGCCGCGGCATGGACGAAGGCGCGGCTTCTCGAGCCCGGCAATATTCTTGCCCGACCAACGATCATTGCACGCGGCAAGGGGGAGTTGCGCATTGCCTATACCCTCATGCTCCGCGATGGGGTGAAGGATGGCAACGTTTACTATAGGGATTCGCGGGATGGCGGTGAATCCTGGTCAGAGCCTGTCCAGATCACCAATCTTGACGCCACCTCCTACACGGTAGCCCCCTTCCCCATACTGGCCCAGGATAACCGCGGCCGCCTGCATTTGGCGTGGCACTATGCGGACCCACCGGACTTCACGGGCACGGCTGTGTACTACTCGCGCTCGATGGATGATGGCAAGACGTGGACAACGCCGCTCAAGATGGCCGAGGTAGGCGAAAAAGTCCGCAACTCCCAACTCCCTCAGCTGGTCGCCCTGGGCAACGAGGTTATCCACTACATGTGGGTCTGTGGCGAGGTGGCCGGCCGCTGCGAACAGGTATCCGTCGATGGAGGTGCGACCTGGGGCCCGACCCGTAGACTCTTCGGCGACATGAACGCCTCGGCCGACTACGACGCCGTGGTGGCTGATCCAGCCACCGGAACAGCCTATTGGGTGATGAAGTTGCGGTTTCCAGAGGCGTTGTACTACTCCTACCTGATCGGCGATGAGTGGGCCAGCCCGCCCATCATGATTGACGATAGCATGCTGCATGGCGGCCACGCCGCCACGGCGACGATCGCCAATGGTAATGAGTTGCATGTCGCGGTGGAGATTCGAGGCCGAGCGGACGCTTACGACATTGGCTATGCGCGGGGTGTCAATCCGCAAGCGCCACGAACAGAGCCCCAGCCAACGCCACCCCCTACACCGACGCCGACACCCGCGCCGACCGCAACCGCCGAGACGGCGGCTCGCCCAACGCCGACCCCGTATCGACCCGCCCGCATCGCCCAAACGGGCGCTGCTCCCCTTGAGTCGAATGAACGTGACTGGGCCATGTCCACGACGGTTCTACCGGTGCTGCTCTTCCTCGGCGGCGTGGTCGCCCTGATCCTCTTCCGCCGACGCTAATTGCCGCTGCCATCTCGCGGAGACTTGATGCCAAGAGTCAGTATCGTGATGCCGTGCTACAACCAGGCGCAGTACCTCGCGGCCAGTATCGACAGCATCCTGGGGCAGACTGTCGCCGATTGGGAACTCATCGTCGTGGACGACGGTTCCACGGATGGGAGCATGGCGGCGCTGACGCGCTTCACTGACCCGCGAATCCAGGTCATCGGGCAGGCTAACCAGGAGCGCGCCCAGGCTCGCAATCGCGCCCTGCGCGAGGCTCGCGGCGAGTTCGTCGCCTTCCTGGACGCTGATGACCTGTGGACGCCTGAGTATCTAGAGAAGCAACTTGCTAATTTCGATGCGCAGCCTGAGTTGGGGCTAAGTCGCACCTTCGCCTATAGCATCGACGCATCAGGCCACATTCTCGGCCTGGTCGGCCATGATACCCCTGCCACGTGCTCCCCGCGCGAGTTTCTCGCCGCGCTTCTCGTAGCCAATCGGATAGTGAATCCGGCCACCGTCATGGTTCGCGCGGCATGCCTGGATACGGTGGGCGTGTTCGATCCCGCGACGATTCCCGCCGAGGACTGGGACCTATGGATACGCATCGGCCTTCGCTACCCCATGGGGACCGTGCCTGAGCCGCTCGCCTACTACCGCCACCATGACAGTTACATGCCGCGCCGCCTTCGCCCACGCGGCGGCGACGAGCCACTCATTCGGATTGTCGAGAAGAGCTTCGCGCAGATCGACGACCCTGAGCTGCTTCAGCTTCGAGACAAGGCCCTCGGCCACGCCTACTGGCGCACAGCCTGGAACTGCTTCGCCCTTAACGAGATCGACAGGGCACAGTCGCTGCTAACCACGGCCCACGCGCTCGACCCCGATTTCTTCGCCCCGCCCCACGAGGCGATGGTCTCGTCCATCGCCTACCTTGCCGAGCAACTGTACGATGTTGCCACGCCGTTGCACGAGGCCCTGGCCTGCATTGACAACTTTTTCGATCACCTGCCCGCCTGGGCGAATCCCCTCCTCACACTGCGCCGCCGCGCCAGGGGTCAATACTGCGGCGTGCATGTCTTCCGCGAGTACGAGCGGCTGAACTGGCGCGAGGTGCGGACCGCCGCGCCGCTGGCCGTCCGCAGCCAGCCTCGCTGGCTCTTCAACAAGGGATTCAGATCGATCATGGCCCGCGCCTACCTACCCATATGGACACTCTAGTCACCATCTCCACCCCCGTCTACAACGGGGCTAACTACATAGGCCGCGCCATCGAGAGCGTCCTCAATCAGGGTTACCAGGCCTGGGAGCTGATTGTCGTTGACGATGGCTCGCTGGATGATACGGCCAGCATCGTCAAGCGCTACCCTGATCCCCGAATTCGCTACGTGTACCAGACCAACCAGGGCCAGTCGGCGGCGATGAACCACGGGCTGGACCTGGCGCGGGGCGACTACATCACATCTCTGGATGCCGATGACTGGCTCGCCCCCGATAGCCTGGCGTGCCGTGTCGATCATCTGAACGCGCATCCGGCGTGCATGGCCGTCTACGGCGACGGTTGGTACTGCACGGCGTCGGGCGAGCCGGTGATGCGCTTCACCGAGAATCGGCCTGGCAATCCGACGGGTGATATCTATGATGCGTTGGTGGTCTCCTGCTTCTTCGGCACTGGCGCGGCGGTGATGCTGCGTCGCAGCCGCATCGAAGCGCTGCGCCTGCGCTATGACCCGCTGATCGCCATGGGTCAGGATTGGGACTTCTGGGCGCGCCTGGCTGAGCACGTCACCTTCGACTTTGTGCCTGACCTTACGGTCTACTATCGGCTCCACGCCGCGAACATGACGGCCTCCATGGCCAGCGAGAAAAAGGCGACCGACCTGATCCAGGTGAAACGCAAGATGCTGGCATCCGAGCGCTTCGCCCGGGTCGCGCCCTCGCAGCAGAGCGCCTTCTTCTACAACTATCTACTCCACGACCTCGGCGATCGGCCGGCAGAGCAGGCCGAAGCCCTGTCCTCCGAGCCGTTCCGCGCGCTGCCCGTGCGCGAGCAGGCCCGCCTCATGCGGCTAACGGCCACCACCTATCTGTTGGCTGGGCGACACGTGTCGCTCGCCACGGAATGGCTTCGCCAGGCGCGTCGTCTCGCGCCGGACGATGCCAAGA
>JAHCIE010000649.1 GCA_026129385.1 Anaerolineae bacterium | reverse complement strand
CGGGGCGGGTTGCGCTGGCGCTGAGTTACCTCCGCCAGGGGCTGTCGGTGAGGCCGTCGAGGGTGCGCCCTTGATGGCCTCGCTGTGTCGCGAGTCCTTCACGCCACGGAAATGCGCCTATACGAACGCAGGGTGCAGGTTAGAAATCATGGTCGCGCGGCGTCGAAAGGGGCAAGGATACTTCTTGCGAGGGCAGCATGGTGCAGAGTGAACAGCAATTGATTGACGCGCTTCAACAGCGGGAACGACGCGCTTGTGACCAGCTCGTCGAGCGCTACTCGTCGCGCCTGTACGATGTGGCCCTGCGCCTGACCGGCCACCCCAACGAGGCCGAGGAGGTGTTGCAGGAGACGTTCATCAACGCCTGCCGTAGCGTGGACTCCTTCGAGGGCCGCTCCGGGTTGGGGACGTGGCTGTACCGGATCGCGACTAATAATGGACTGATGCGCCTGCGCCGCAAGACGGCGCCAACCGTGTCTCTCGACGTCGACGACGAGGCGGGTGCGGGTGAGTTTCAGCCGCGCGATCTCACCGATTGGAGGTGGGATCCAGAATCGACAGCCTTGACCACTGACCTGCGCTCGACGCTGGATGCGGCCGTCGCTTCGCTGCCCCCCTCACTCCAGGCCGCCTTCATCCTGCGCGACATCGAGGGGCTTTCGACAGAGGAAGCCGCCGAGGCGTTGGGTATCTCCCGCGAGGCGCTGAAGGTGCGCCTGCATCGCGCCCGGCTGATGCTTCGGGAGCGTCTGGCCGACTATGTGAGACATGCGCCCCTCGTGACAGGGGAGGCGCGATGAGCGACCATATCCACACTGCCCACTGCCAGGACCTGCTGGCGGCGATGTCCGACTACATTGACGGTGAATTGGACCCTGGTGTGTGCGCTGAGTTGGAGGCGCACCTGGCGGGCTGCGAGAACTGCCGTATCGTTGTGGACACGACGCGCAAGACTGTCCTCGTCTATCGCCGTCTTGGGCCGCCTGATGCGCTTCCGCCCGATGTGACGCGCCGGCTATGGGCCGCCCTGGATGAAGCGGGCTGCGGCCACCTGGACGACCTACCCCCTGCCTCCACCCTCATGTAACCCGTCGCCGCGCCTTCGCATCCAAGCTGGTAGATGATAGCCAGTTCCAGCCCAGATGCGGAGGTGTGCATGGCCCTGTTGAGCAAGAAAGACCACGAGTATTTGAGCCAGGAATTCGCCGCCCTGACCCGCCCCGTGCGGCTGGTCATGTTCAGCCAGGCGCGCGAGTGCGAGTATTGCAGCGAGACACGTCAGATTCTCGACGAACTGGCGGCCTTGACGCCGGCCATCCAGGTCGAGAGTCACGATTTCGAGGCCGAGCCTGACCTGGCCGACGAGTATGGCATCGACAAGATTCCCGCCATCGCTGTGACGGTCGGCGGTGAGACCCCCCAAGACTATGGCATTCGCTACTACGGGATTCCCTCCGGTTACGAGTTCTCGTCCCTGGTGGAAGACATCCTTATGGTTAGCCGTGGGGACTCGGGACTGGCACCGACGACGCGGGCTGCTCTGGCCGAGCTGACCGCCCCGCTCCACTTGCAAGTGTTTGTTACCCCGACCTGCCCCTACTGTCCACGTGCGGTGCGGCTGGCCCACCAGATGGCGCTGGAGAGTCCCCTGGTGCGGGCGGACGCCGTGGAGGCCATCGAGTTCCCTCACCTGGCTCACAAATACGATGTGATGGGAGTACCCCGCACCGTGGTCAACGAGACGCTTCACATTGAGGGCGCGGTCCCCGAGCCGACTCTCATGCAGAGCATCCTCAGGGCCGCCGCGTCTCCTGTGCCGTCGCGGTAGGCCGCACACGGGCCGGGCCCTGTCCGCGACCATCATCTTGCGACAATAGCGCGCTGCTGCGAGAAGCAGCGCGCCGTCGTTTCAGGCCTTGACGGCCAGACCATGCCGTCGAATCGT
>JAHCIE010000648.1 GCA_026129385.1 Anaerolineae bacterium | reverse complement strand
GCCGGGCTAGCCTACCCTTTCACCCCGCCCCACCGCCGACGGCCCGCGCACCTGTGGGGGGTTCCCCATGGGTTCTGGGTCCTTCGTCGTTGACCGCGCGGAGCGAATGACCGGCCTGGGTCTTGCGTTTTACTAGACGTGACGTAGAATTTCGCGAGTTTACTGGACGGTGGTACTGCTTGTGACGACGTGGAACAACATAACGAGTCGCGCCCCGCGCGATGGAGAGACAGGCGACCTGACGCGGCGGCTCCGGCGGGGCACGGGGCACGCCGTGGCGATGGCACGCTATGCCCTGGCCCCCCAGGCCCACGGCTTCCGCAACGAGTTCGCCCAGCCGATGGTCGAGCGCCTCACCCTGCGCTGGCCAGACCTGCCCGCCGATCTGCATGGGCTACGCATCGCCCAGATCAGCGACATGCACGCCGCGCCGTGGATGCCGGTCAGCCTGCTGCGGCGGGGCGCGGCCCTGGCCCTGGCCGAGAAGCCCGACCTCATCGCCCTGACCGGCGACTTCATCACCCTGCACAGCTACCCCGAGCGCTTCGCAGGGCGGGCCGCCGACGCGCTGGCGCGCCTGCGCGCCCCATTGGGCGTGTACGCCAGCCTCGGTAACCATGACTATTGGGGCAGCGCGCCCGCCGTCACCCGCGCCCTGGCGCGCGTCGGCATCCCGACGCTGGTGAATGCGGCGACCACGCTCCGCATCGGCGCAGCGGACCTGGTCGTGGCGGGCCTGGATTCGGCGCGCGAGGGCCAGCCCGATCTGCGCGCCGCCCTGGATGGCACGCCGCGCCAGGCCTTTCGGGTGCTGCTCGCCCACGAGCCGGACGTCGCCGACCGGGCGGCCGGCTTCGGCGTCCACCTGCAACTGTCGGGGCACAGCCACGGCGGCCAGATCGAGATTCCCGGCGTGAAACCGTTTTGGCTGCCGCGCCTGGGCAAGAAGTATCCACGAGGCCTGTATCGCGTCCTCAATATGTGGCTATATACGAATCGCGGGCTGGGCGGTAGTTTCCCGCCGGTGCGCCACAACTGCCCGCCCGAAGTCACGCTCATCACGCTGGAAAGGGACGCATGCGACGCCTCCTCCTGACCCTTGTTGCGCTGCTTCTTCTCCTATTGGCCGTCGCGCCCGCCTCGGCCCAAGGCCCCACGCCAAAGGATGACGCCCTCGCCCGCAAGGTCGCGCCCGAAGTGCAGCGCGCGGTAGCCCAGGGCGGCAAGGTCGAGTTCCTTGTCGTCTTCGATGAACAGGCCGACCTGCGCGGGGCCAACGCGCTACCCGACCGGGCGGCCAAGGCGCGCTACGTGTACGACCGCCTCAAGGCGACGGCCGAGGGCAGCCAGGCGAAGGCGCTCGCCGAGGTGACAGCCGCCGGCGGCCAGGCGAAGCCCTTCGCCCTGGTTAACGCGGCCCTGGTAACGGGCGACGCCAGCCTGGTGAGCCGTCTGGCGCGGCGCGGTGACGTGAAGCGGCTGGAGCCGAACCCCACCGTCAAGGGAGTGCAGGCGACACCCGCCGCGCCCCAGGTCGCACCCGGCCCCGGCACGCCCTGGGGCATCCAGCGCGTCAAGGCGTTGGCGGTGTGGGACCAGTACACGCGCGGCGCAGGCATCGTGGTCGGCATTGCGGATACGGGCGTCGAGTGGACGCACCCCGCCCTCCAGCCCCACTATCGCGGCTGGAACGGCACGACCGCCGACCACAGCCGCAACTGGCACGACGCCATCACGCATGGCGCGCTCCCCGTGGACGACTATGGCCACGGCACGCACGTGACCGGGACGGCCGTCGGTGGCGAGGGCGATAACCGCATCGGCGTCGCGCCCGACGCGAAATGGATCGGCTGCCGCAACATGGACGCGCGCGGCGACGGGACGCCCGCGCGCTACCTGGAGTGCATGGAGTTCATGCTGGCCCCCTACCCACCGTCGGGAACATT
>JAHCIE010000647.1 GCA_026129385.1 Anaerolineae bacterium | reverse complement strand
CCGGCCGCCTGGAAGGCCGCGATCTTGTCCTGAGCGCGTCCCTCGCCGCCGGAGATGATAGCCCCGGCGTGCCCCATACGCCGCCCTGGCGGGGCTGTCTGCCCGGCCACGAAGCCAACGACGGGCTTCTTGACGTTCTGGGCGATGTACGCAGCGGCGCGTTCCTCGTCCGTCCCGCCGATCTCGCCAATCATGACGATGATCTCGGTGGCTGGGTCCTCGTTGAACAGCTGGATGACATCGATGAAGTTGGTTCCCTTCACCGGGTCGCCGCCGATACCTACCGCCGTCGTCTGGCCCATACCCTTCTGGGTCAGGGCGAACATGACTTCGTAGGTCAGCGTGCCCGAGCGTGACACGATGCCGACCGGCCCCGGCGTGGCGACGTGGTTCGGGATGATGCCGACTTTGGCCTCGCCCGCGCTGATGAGGCCGGGGCAGTTGGGGCCAAGCAGCCGCACGCCCTTGCGCTCGAAGTAGTGGGCCACCTCGATCATGTCCAGGGTCGGGACGTTCTCGGTGATGCACACGACGAACTGGACGCCGGCGTCGGCCGCTTCGAGCATGGCGTCGGCGGCGCCGCCGGCGGGCACGAAGATGCACGATGTGTCCGCGCCGGTCGCCTTGACCGCGTCGGCAACGGTGTTGTAGATCGGCACGCCCAGCGCTTCCTGGCCGCCCTTGCCGGGCGTCGAGCCAGCCACGACCTGCGTGCCATAAGCGATCATCTGGCTGGTATGGAACTGGCCCTCGCGGCCCGTCAGGCCCTGGACCACAACACGGGTATCTTTGTTGATGAGAATGCTCATGCGATGGCTCCCTGGCCCGCGAATCGGGTCACGATCTCGTACTCCGTCTGGGTCATGAAGAACAGGTTGTCCACCGAGATGCGCTCGTCGTGGCCGTGGACCAGCGGCATGGTCGGCACCTTCGGCTCGTAGCGCATGGCGCTGAAGCCGTAGACGCGCGTCCCGAGGCGGGTGACGTGCTTGGCATCCGTCGCGCCCGTGACCAGACTGGGCAGCGGGTACGCGCCTGGTAGCTGCGTCTGCATAACGCCGACGATGGTGTGGTACAGGGGCGAGTCAAGATCGGCCTCCAGCGGTGGCGAGTCGTCCAGTAGCTCGAGTCCTACCTCGTCGCCGACAATGGGCCGCACCTCGGCCAGGAAGCCCTGGCCGTCGAAGCCGGGCAGTGAGCGACCGTCTACTTGCGCCTCAGCCACCGACGGGATGACATTAATCTTGGAGCCGGCGCTCAGGATAGTCGGCGTGGCCGTGTTGCGCAGCTGGGCGTTGAGGGCCAGCCTGTACTCTTCAGGCATGGGCAGATGGTCGATGGCAGCACGGCTTGTCTTGTCATCGAGAATCTGAGGGATGAGGGGCTTGATCTGGGGCAGGGCGGCGGCCACACTGTTCAACATACCCTCGACCGTGCGTGTCACATGCAGGGGCAAGGGGGTCGCGCCCAGGCGAGCCACAGCGGCGGACAGCCTCACCACCGCGTTGTCGTCGCGGGGTACGGAGCCGTGGCC
Organism: Anaerolineae bacterium; assembly: GCA_026129385.1. Lineage (GTDB taxonomy): Bacteria > Chloroflexota > Anaerolineae > Epilineales > JAHCIE01 > JAHCIE01. The sequence continues at coordinate 418 of JAHCIE010000647.1, read as the reverse complement.
GGGCTGCCCGTGCCCCGTCATGCGGAAGCGGGCCACGCCCTTCTCGGCCGTCTGCACCGTGTAGAACATGGCCCCGCCGATGGGCGAGGCGCCGCCGCCGCCCTCGTTGAGGGCGTACTCGGCGCGAATCAGGTCGGGGTGGTGATCCACCATCCAGCCTGCGCCCAGCTTGCCGCCTACCTCCTCGTCGGCGTTGGCCATGAAGATGATGTCGCGGCGCAGGCGCAGCCCCAGCCGCGCCAGCATGCGCATCACAACCAGATGCGCCACGACGGTACACTTCATATCCAGCGCGCCGCGCCCCCAGATGTAACCGTCATGCAGGTCGCCGCTGAAGGGCGGGCGGCTCCACTGGCTTGGCTCGGCAGGTACGACGTCCACGTGGCCCATGAGCAGTAGCGGCGCGTCCTCGCCGGTG
>JAHCIE010000646.1 GCA_026129385.1 Anaerolineae bacterium | reverse complement strand
CCGCGACGCTGACCTCCACGCCCGTAACCGCCACGGTTTCCCTCACGTCGACGCTGGCGCTGGCGGTGAGCGGCGAGACGGTCTACGCCGCCGGGGAGGGTGGGCTGCGCGTGCTGCGCTGGCCGTCGGGGGCGGGCGCGCCGACCCTGGTCGGGGGCTACGATGCGCCCCGCTATAGCGCCGTGTCGGTGGCGGATGATCTGGTCGCGGTGGCGGATAACGTGGGCGTGGACCTGCTGCGCGTCACGCCCCAGGGGGCTGTGACGCGCGCCGGGCGTTACGAGCCTGGCCCACCACCGGTGGATGTGGCGCTGGCGGGCGACAGTCTGTTTGTCCTGGATGCGGCGGGGCGTGTGCTGTGGCTAGACGTGCGCGACGCAGGGAACGCGTCCCTGGTGGGAGAGGCTGCCACACGCGGCGGCGGGCCGGTGGCGCTGGCGGCTGGCGGCGGAACGGTCGCCGCGCTGGACCTGACGGGCGGTCTATTCGGCTGGCGCGATGTGCGGGCGACGCTGTTCCTGCCGTTGGTGCGGCGCGGAGAGTAGGACGACCAAGGGCCAAGGACGAACGACCAATAGAAAGTCCTTGGCGAAGACTTATCTCTTGGTCCCTGGTCCTTCGTCTTTGGTCGTCGGCCAGACTCTCACCCCGGCCCTCTCCCAGAGAGGGGGGGCCAGATTCCGCTAGAGCGGCACGCCGTAGTCGCGGGCGGCGGCGAGGGCGGCGACGGCGCGCAGCCAGGCATCGGCCTCCGTCCCGACTGGCTCGTGGGCGAAACGGTAGTCGAACTTGCGAATTAGCTCCGCCAGTTCGCCGTCGAGTCGCCGCCAGACGTCCCTCTGGAGCGCGACCAGCCGGGTGCGGGCGTCGGCGTTGGGCGTGCGCCCCAGAACCAGCCGCAGGTGGGGCAGACATAGGCCGTCGGAAGTGCGGTAAGCGTCGCTCAGGTCGGCGTCCGCCAGGTGGTCGAGGAGAACGCCGGCCATCATCGCCGCTCGCTCGTCGCGGGCGCGACAGGCCGGGCAGGTGCGGCTGGGACTTAGCTCGCGGGCCGCGGCCGGCGCGGCGGTCTGGGCCGTCAGGCCGCGCCATAGCCAGCCCAGCCCCGACCCTTCGTTGCGCGCCGCCTCGCCCGCTTCAAGGGCGCGCAGGGCGTCGTTGAGCAGGCTGCGGTACAGGATGGCGATGCTGCTCGCGCTGCCGCCATCTACCAGTTGCCAGGCGTGGGGATTGCACAGGCCGTGGGCGGCGGCGAAGTCGAGGCGAGTATCGGGGTCGGTCACGCTGTCGGCCACCAGGCGTTTCAGGTAGCGGTCGGCAGCGGTGACCGCTAGGTTACATAACGGACAGCTGCCACGCCCGAAGGCATCGCGTACCTCGAAGTAGCTGGTGTGCTGGCTAGGGGTATCGGGCATGCGGGCCTCCTTCAGAGTATCATTATGGGCAGCCGACGCTGCGCGTCAAGCAGGTCTGCCTCGAACAGGGGGGATGGTGGAGAAGTACGTCTTCATTAGCCTCGGCGCGATTGTCGGCGCAAACGGGCGCTACCTCGTCCAGACGTGGCTGGCCGATCGGATGGGAACGGCCTTCCCCTGGGGAACGTTCGTCGTCAATCTCACGGGCGCGTTCATCCTCGCCTTTTTCCTGACCATCGCTACCGAGCGTCTCGTGCTCGACCCTAACTATCGCTTTCTCATCGCCGTCGGCTTCTGCGGCTCCTACACGACCTTCTCATCGTTGACCTACGAAAGTTTTACGTTGTGGGCGCAGGCCGGCTGGGCGTCGGCGTTGATCAATCTGGTCGGCAGCATGGCGCTGGGCATGCTGGCCACAGTCGCGGGCGTCGTTGGGGCGCGCCTGATCTTCGGCTAGAGGGAGGGACGCCATGCCTGATGTACAGCCGGGCCGCCGCCTGACCGCCTACTTCGGCGAGTCTGACCGATGGCAGGGCAAGCCGCTGT
>JAHCIE010000645.1 GCA_026129385.1 Anaerolineae bacterium | reverse complement strand
CAGGGAGTGGTGTGGCGGTGGCGTCAACGGGCGCGGACGTGGCGATGCCCGTGCCCGAACCTTCCAGGCCCATCAGGGCCGCCAGGGCAACCATCATTCCTATCAACAACCTGGACTGTCTCATGGTGGCCTCCAGGTCTCAGGCGCGTTACCGCCATTATACCGCAAATTGGCGTCGATTGGCATCTTGAGTACAATAGCGGGCAGCAAGTCGCGCGCCATTCGGGCGTGCCGAGTGTAGGAGAACACCCGTGACAACCTGGACATCCCTCAACCTGTCGGCCGCGTAACCCGCGAGGGATAGCCATCCCCTGTCCCTCGCCTATCTCCCGTCCGCCGACCCCGGCGGACGCCAGCGAGGGTTCCATGCTACGTATCAGCCAGCTATCGAAACATTTCGGCGACGTTGTCGTCCTCGACGGCGTGTCGTTTATCGTCAATGACGGCGATCGCGTTGGGCTGGTCGGCCCCAATGGGGCAGGCAAGACGACTTTGCTACGCCTCATCGCCGACCTGGACGCGCTCGACGGCGGCTCAATCAGTCGCCAGCCGCCCGCGCTGAGCATCGGTTATCTGCATCAGGCGCTCATCTTCGCGCCCGACGCCACGGTCGGCGATGTGCTGGCCGAGGGCGCGGCAACGTGGCGCGCGGCCCGCGAGGAGGTGGACCGCCTGGCGGCGGCCCTCGCCACCGATAGCAGCGGGGACACTCTGGCCCGCTACGGCGACGCGCTCACGGCCTTCGAGGCGGCCGGCGGCTACGGGCTGGAGGCGCGCATGGACGAGGTACTGGCCCACCTGGACCTGGCCGCCCTCGACCCGGCGACACCGGTGGCGACGCTGTCGGGCGGCCAGAAGACGCGCTTGGGCCTGGCCCGCTTGCTGCTGGCCCAGGCCGATCTGCTGCTCCTCGACGAGCCAACCAACCATCTCGACATCGACGCTCTGGAATGGTTGGAAGCCTTCCTGGCCGACTATCCCGGCGCGGCTATTGTTGTCTCCCACGATCGCGCCTTTCTCGACAATGTAGTGACACGCATCCTGGAACTCAGCGAGGCGACGCACGCGGTCAGGGAGTACACGGGTAACTACTCGGACTATGTGACGGCTAAAGCTGCCGAGCGTGAGCGCCAGTGGGAGCTGTACCGCGAGCAGGAAGCGACCATCAGCCGCATGGAGGCCGACATCCGCCGCACCAAACAGCAGGCGTTGGGCGTCGAGCTAGCCACAACGCCGCGCCAGCCGACGGTGCGGCGCTATGCCAAGAAGGTGGCGAAGAAAGCCAAGTCGCGGGAGAAGAAGCTCGACCGCTACCTGGAGTCGGACGAGCGGGTAGAGAAGCCGACGCGGGTGTGGGACATGAAGCTAGACTTCGTGAGAGTGCCGCCGTCGGGGACCAACGTTGTCGTGGCCGAGGGGGTCGGCCATCGCTATGGTGACGGGCCGTGGCTATTCCGCGACGTGAACCTGACGCTGCGGGTGGGGGAGCGGGCGATACTGCTGGGGCCGAACGGGGTGGGTAAATCAACGCTGCTCAAGGCCCTGGTGGGAGAACTCACCCCGACCGAGGGTCGGGTGCGGTTGGGTAGCAACGTTCAGGTGGGCTATTTCGCCCAGGAAGGTGAGACCCTCGACGCGGCGCTGACGCCCTTTGAGCTAGTGCGCCGGTCAGCGGCGGTGGGGGAGACAGAGGCGCGCGCCTTCCTGCACTGGTTCCTGTTCACCGGTGACGAGGTGTTCGTGCCTATTGGCCGCCTGAGCTACGGCGAGCGGGCGCGGCTGCAACTGGCGCAGCTCGTCCTCGGCGGCGCCAACTTCCTGGTGCTGGACGAGCCACTCAACCACCTGGACATCGCCGCGCGCGACGAGTTCGAGGCGGCGGTATGGGGCTTCCCTGGCGCTATTCTGGTGGTGACCCACGACCGAGCCTTCATCGAGCGTCTGGCCGACGACCGAAAGCGC
>JAHCIE010000644.1 GCA_026129385.1 Anaerolineae bacterium | reverse complement strand
ACGAAGGGATCGTAGGCGACGACGCGCATGGCGAGGCCGTCGGCACGGCGCGCCACCTCCTGGCCGATACGGCCCAGGCCGACGATGCCCAGGATCTTGCCGCGCACCTCGGTGCCTATGAACTTGCTGCGGTCCCAGCCGCCTGCCCGCAGCGCCGCGTCAGCCTGGGGAATGTGGCGGGCCAGGGCGAGCATCATGGCAATGCTGTGCTCGGCGGCGGCAATGGTGTTGGAGGTCGGGGCATTGACCACGACGACGCCCCGACGGGTGGCCGCCTCGACATCGATGTTGTCGATGCCAACGCCCGCTCGGCCTACCACGCGCAGCCGCTCGGCGGCCTCGATGACCCTGGCAGTGACCTGGGTCTCGCTACGCACAACCAGCGCGTCATAGCCGGGGATGAGGACGATGAGTTCGGCCTCACTTAGCTTCAGGCGCACGTCGACGTCGGCATGCTCGCGCAGCAGCGCCACGCCCTCGGCGTCGATGGAGTCGGCCACCAACACGCGGCTGGTGGTGATCGGAAACGTATCGGAAAAGACAATAGGGTCAGTGAGCATAATCACACCTGTCGGAAGTAACGCGCCATGAAGAGACGAAGGACGAAAGACCAAGGACCGAAAGGCCGTGCATGCTGCGGTGCACGTTTCGTCCTTGATCCTTCGTCGTTGGTCGGCTGCGGCTACCGCCCGGCCGCGACTGGCAGCTCGGCGCGGATGGCGGCCAGCGCCAGCGAGATATCCTTGTCGCTAACGTAGCCCAGGTGGCCGATACGGAATACCTTACCCGCCAGGTCGCCCTGCGCGCCCGCCAGGACGACGTTGTGCTGCTTCTTGATCTGGCGGCGCAGGTCGTCGGCGTTCACGCCCTCCGGCGGCAAGACCGATGTCACCGTGTTCGACGCATAGCGCGGGTCGGCGAACAGCTTCAGGCCCATGTCCCGCACGCCCTTGCGGGTCTTGTCGGCGATGCGCTGGTGGCGGGCCAGCACCCGCTCCAGCCCCTCCTCCTGGAGAATGCGCAGCCCCTCCTGGAGGGCGTAGTAGACCGAGATGGCGGGCGTCCACGGCGTCGAGCCTTCGGTCTGCGCCTTCTTGGCCTTCCGCAGGTCGAAGTAGAAGCGCGGCATGCGCGCCGTCTCGCTGGCCTGCCAGGCGGCCGGGCTCATGGCGACGAAAGCCAGCCCCGGCGGGGCCATCCAGCCCTTCTGCGAGCCGCTGACCAGCACATCTACACCCCAGGCGTCCGTCTCTAGCGGGATGCAGCCCGCCGAGCTGATAGCGTCCACCACGAGCAGCTTGCCTTCAGCCTTGACGACCTCGGCCAACTCGCGCAGCGGGTTGGTCACGCCGGTCGACGTCTCATTATGGGTGACCAGCACCGCCTTGACTTCAGGGTGGGCGCGCAGCGCGTCCGCTACCTGATTCACGTTGGCGGCCTGGCCCTGGGGGAAGTCCACGGGCACGATGGTCGCGCCGTAGATGGCGGCGATGGTGCGGAAACGCTCGCCGAAGTAGCCGATGGATACCGACAGCACGGAGTCGCCAGGCGACAGAGCGTTGGCGACGGCGGCTTCCAGCCCGCCCGTGCCCGACGACGTCAGGAGCAGCACATCGTTCTGGGTCAGCAAGAACGACTTGAGGCTGTCCACAATCTCGGCCTGCATGGCGGCGAACTCAGGGCCGCGATGGTTGATCATATCGCGGGCCTGGGCGTTCTGGACGCTCTTGGGCAAGGGGGTGGGGCCAGGAATGCGCAGATTGGGTTCGCTCATGGAAGGGTTCTCCTGATTAGGAACTGCGGGCATCAAAGCGGGGCGACACCTGTGGCGTCGCCCCGTTGCGTCTACCGTAAGTCAGGGATACTGCTACTCGCGCGGCGCTCCACCGCGACTACCACCGGAGGAGCCGCCGCGATAGCCGCCGCCACCGCCGGGCCGCCCGCCACGGTCGCCGCCGGGCCG
>JAHCIE010000643.1 GCA_026129385.1 Anaerolineae bacterium | reverse complement strand
GGCGAGGCGGGGGCGATAGTGGTCAAGCTCCGCCTGGTCGGCGCGGTCGAGGGGGCCGGTCGCCTCTACCAGCGCATCGGCGGCGCCGAACAGTCGCGCGGCGCGCTCGGCCTGGGCCGTGTCGGTCGCCTGGGCGGCGGCCAGGCAGGCGAGAGCTGCCACGGCCAGGGGCAGCCGCCCAGGCTCGCCCAGCGCCTGCCGCGCCTTCAAGCTTTCCCGAAACAGGCTGCGCGCCCGCGCCGTGTCACCCCGCCGCAGGGCGACGAAGCCCAGATTGAGTTGGACGACGACGGCCGGCGCAAGGCCGCGCTCCTGAAACAGGGCCAGGGCCTCGCAGTAGGCCGTCTCGGCGGCGACGTAGTCGCGTTGCAGCCGGGCGACCTTGCCAAGAAGCTGCAAGGCCGAGCCGAGATTCACCTCGTCCCCCACCTCGCGAAAGTCCTCAATCACCTGCTCGACCAGGGAGCGTGCGAGGCTGATATCGCCTTGCTGATAGGTGATCTGAGCCAGCTGTTTGCGGGGCATGGCCTCGCCGCGCCGGTCGCCAAGTTGGTGGAAGAGATTGATGCTCTCCATCAGATAGGCTCGTGCCGTGGTCAGATCGTCACGCAGCCCCGCCAGCGTGCCCACGCGTTCGGTGACGTCGGCGGTCAGCCAGCGGTCCTGGCGTTGGTGGGCGATGGCGAGGGCTTCGTCGTAGCAGGCCGCCGCGTGCGCCAGGTCACCCTGGCTGTGGGCGATGTCGCCCAGGTTCCGCAGGGCGATGACCATGGCCCGCTGGTCCCCGTGGGTCCGGGCCAGCGCCAGCCCTTCTTCCGCCATTGGCTGCGCCCGGCCCAACTCGCCCTGGAAGCAGGCCCCCAGGCTCCACATGGCCAGTGTCCACATCAGCGGGCGCTGGTCCTGGAGCTGACGCCCCAGGGCCTCGGCCTCGGTGTACAGCGGCAGGGCCGCCGCGTAGCCGTCCAGCCAGAAGATCAGGTTGGCCGCCTCCCACAGCAGGGACGCGCGCAGCGGCGTCCTGTCGGCCGTGCCCAGGTGGGCCAGGATAGTCAGCAGGCGGTCGCGGCCCTCACGCCAGTAGCCGCGTCGGAACCAGAAGCGGCACAGGTCCAGGGCCATGTTGCCTGCGCACTCGACCTCACTCCCCGCCAGAAGCCAGTCGAAGGCTGTCCGGATGTTGTCCATCTCGGCGTCGACTCGCCCATACCACTCCATTTGACGCGGTCCCATGATCTCTGGCCCCGCCGCTGACGTGAAGGCCGTCACCCACGCCGAGTGCCGCTCGCGAAGCGTCCTATCCTCGCCGCTCTCCACCAGCCGCTCCAGGCCAAACTCCCGAATCGTCTCCAACATCGAGAAGCGCGCCTCGCCACTCACAATCTCTGTCGCGCGCAGCAGGTTCTTGTCGGTCAGGGACTCGAGGCGGTCCAGAAGAGAGATTGGAGACTGGAGAGTAGAGATTGACGACGCGGACTCTCCACTCTCCACTCTCCAATCCCAAATCTCCATTCCCTCCGTCGCGTCGAGCGTAAAACCACCCGCAAACACCCCCAGCCGTCGAAACAGCGCCTGCTCCGCGTCATCCAGCAGGTCGTAGCTCCAGGCGATGGTGTTGCGCACCGTCTGCTGGCGTGTGGGCAGGTCGCGCGGCCCGCCGGTCAGGGTGGGCAGCCGCCGCTCCAGGCGGGCGAGCAGGGTCTGGGGCGTCAGGGCCTTGATGCGGGCTGCCGCTAGCTCGATCGCCAGGGGCAAGCCGTCGAGGCGGTGACAGATCTCGGCGACGGCGGGGGCGTTGTCGTTGGTCATGTGGAAGTCGGGGCGAGCGTCGAGGGCGCGCTGGATGAAGAGGGCCACCGCCGCGTACTGGGGCAGGCTGTCCAACGGCGGCAGGCGGCGGCGATCCGGTAGCGGCAGTGGCGGGATGGGGTACTCCTTCTCGCCCCGTAGGTGGAGGGAGGCGC
>JAHCIE010000642.1 GCA_026129385.1 Anaerolineae bacterium | reverse complement strand
CTGCCTGCGCCGTCGACCAGACAGCCACGAGCAACGCGGCCCTGACACCCGGCGTCTGGACCCACGTTCTCCTAACCTACGACGGCGCGAGCTTCAAGTTGTACCTCAATGGAGTTCTGGACACGAGCATGGCGGGCAATGGCGCGGCGTGCCAGGCCGCCCAGGACGTGTATCTCGGCCGCCTGCCGGACGCGGCGGGCGCGCTCGCCGGCCTACTCGACGACGCGCGGGTCTTCGGTCGTGCCCTGAGTGGGGACGACGCGCGCGACCTGTTCCTGGGCGCGACGCCGACGCTGCTGCTGCCCTTCGACACCGCCTACGCCCGCAACGGCGCGAGCCTGGCGGACACGTCGGGCTGGGAGCATCGCGGCGCGCTCAGCGCGGGGGCGGGTGACGCCTCCAACAAGGCGGATGTGGGTCAGGTAGGCGCGTTTAGCCTGCGCTTCGATGGCCAGGACGACGCGGTGACGGTGGCGGGCGGCGACGAGCTCAACCCGGTCCAACTCACCGTGGGGGCGTGGGTCAAGCCGTCGCGGCTGAGCAGTACGCTACAAACCCTGGTGGCCGACGTGGGCACGGGCGTCAACTACGGCCTGTTCCTGGAGCCAGGCTCGCTCAAGGTGCGGTCGATGGTGCGCGGCGCGAACTGCGGCCCGGCCAGTGGCGAGACGAGTCAGGCGACGTTGGCGCAGGACCAGTGGAACCACGTCCTGCTCAGCTACGACGGCGCGCGCGTCAGCCTGTACATCAACGGGGTCCTGGACCATGCGACGCCCGCCGACCTCGGCGCGGCGTGCGGGGGGGCGTCGACGGTGTGGCTCGGCAATGCGCCCGTCGCGGTGGGCGGACCCTTCGCGGGCAGCCTGGACGACGTGCGCGTCCTGCCGCGCGCCGTGTCGCTGCCGGAAGTAACCGCCCTGGTCGGCAGCGCGTGGCGGCCTGCCACTGTCGATAGCATCGGGGCCGCGTCGACCGCGTGGGCGGCAACGCCCCCGACCGGGCTAGAGGGCTTCTACCAGCTCGACTTGCGCGGCAGCGATCTGGCGGGCAACGTGGACACGGCGAGGGGTAGCCGCAACGTGTGGGGCGGTCCAGTCGACACGCTGGCCCCCCGCGTCGAGTACACTCAGCAGCTCGTCGGCCGCGGGCCGACGGCGCGCAACGTCGTCAGCATCAAGGTCGAGGACTTCAACCTGAGTGTGACGGGCTTCCAGTCGGCGTGCCCCGTGGATGCTCTGCGCCAGGCGCGGGCGGACGCGCCGTGGTATCTGGCCCTGGCGGGCCAGGCCCTCCCGCTCCAGTTGCAGCGGCTCAGCGGCTCGTGCGATACGCCCAGCCAGCCCGCGCCCACCCTGACGGCGTGTGATAGCTTCGGCAACTGTACGACCGTGGCGGCCACCACCCTGCCGCCGCGCCTCGATGAGTACCGGCTGTTCTTGCCTCTCATCGCGCGTGGCGGCCAGCGCTAGCGCGTCACGACGACATCAGGGCGGCGATTGCCTGGACACGTAGGGCGAGTCTGACGAGTCTCGCGCCGGGGGAGGAGGGTCGCCACCGTATCGCGGTGGACGTAGACGCCCCGCGCCTCCTCACGCACTACTTCGAGGCCGTTGGCGCGGGCATGGCCTTCTTGTCTTGATAGCTCAGCAACCGCAAGGCATTGAGTACCACGACGATTGTGCTGCCCTCGTGCAGGATGACTGCCCCGCTCAGCTGGACCAGGCCAATGACTGAGGCGAAGATGAGCAAGATGATGACACCGAGGGACACGGCCAGGTTCTGCATGATATTGGCGCGAGCGGCGCGACTCAGCCCCACCGCGAAGGGTAGCCGTCCGAGGTCGTCGGCCATCAGGGCCACGTCGGCGGTTTCCAGGGCGACAGCCGTGCCCGCGCCCCCCATGGCAATGCCGACGGTCGCAGCGGCGAGGGCGGGGGCGTCGTTGACACCATCGCCCACCATCGCCAGCGGG
>JAHCIE010000641.1 GCA_026129385.1 Anaerolineae bacterium | reverse complement strand
GCGCACGCTGCCAGCAGAGCCAGGGACAGCAGCAGCGCCACCAGCCATGCGTAACGAGGCATGAGCTGGATTCCTCCGTCGCGGGTGAAGGTCTGCTGAAAGTGTAGAGGTAGCGCGGCGTCAGCGCAAGGAGCGCTGTCTCACCAGTGCCTGAAATTGCACGCCACCTCGCTCGCTACACCTTCTCCTTGTAGGCGAGGGAGGCCAGCCAGCCGCCGAGCGTGCCCGCCAGGATAGCGGCCATCAAGCCGAGCGTGCCGACCATATCCTCGGGAAAGCCGCCTGTGAGCAGGGTGAACACGATATTGCTGATGAAGGCGGCGAGGGTTCCGTGGAAGGCGCCCTCGCGCCCTGCCAGGCGTCCGGCAATGTAGCCGCCCAGACCGCTGATCATAATGCCCAGGAGTAGCGTCGGCCAATAGTATGAACTGGCGCGCAGCATCGTCTCAGCCATCGCGGGATCGGTGTCGGGGCCGATACCCACTGCCGTGCCGATGCCCAGCGCCACAATCTGGGTAAGAATGACATCCGCGATGACCCCCCACAGCACCGGGAGCCACGCGATCCGACGCAACTGTTCCATGCGCTATCCTTTGTTGATGGCGTGATGCAGGCAACGCGGCAATTGTACACCGGATTGGGCGACGGTCCTGCATCCACCAGAATAATCCGTGTTCCGTAACGTCCGAGGCAATTATTCGTCGTATACTGTGATACCGCATTCCTTTGGGCGGCGCAGGCCGTCCTCTCAGCCAAAGGCTATGTGAATGAAACCGAGACGCCCCCCCATGCTGGGCCTGGCAGTCGTTGCCTGCGCCGCCTTGTTCGCTACCGTTCTTGTTTCTACCTATTTCGCGGGGCCAGCCGTGGTCGTCGCCGAGGCCGAGGCCACGGCAACCAACACCCCTACCGAGACGTTGGCTCCAACCCCCACTCCGACACCCTATCCTGGCCTCGTCATCACGGTCAACAAAGGGCCTGGCAGCACCTATGAGTTGGGCGAGACCATTCGTATCTCGTATAAGGCCCCATCCTACCCGGCCGATATCGCCATCTTCGAGGACGGCCCCCTGGGCACGCGCCAGATATTCAAGAGCCATGTGACGCGCGACGGTGTGGTCACTGGCATGGTCAGCACCCCCAGCGGCGCGTATACCTATCGCCTTGTGCTCTACGATGGCGAGGATGCCCTGGGCCAGGCGCAAGTCTCCCTCAATGTCGCCGATCTGGTGACGATCCGCGTCGATCGCCCCGACAAGACCTATCACCTCGGCGACCAGATTCAATTCACCCTGTTCACCAGCCGCGCCATGGACTGGATACTATACCGCTGCGCCCCAAGCGGGGATCACTGCGAGCGTGTCCTGAGTGGCTTCACAACCGGCGCACAGCAATTCCTGCTCTTTGGCCCGCTCGGCGGCGAGCCAGGCCAGCGCCTCTACCGCTTTGAGGGCCACGAGCGCTCGACCGGCCCCAACGGCCCCCTTCTCGATGCGGCTGAGGTCACCATCACGGTGCGGCCGGCGCTCACGCCGACCCCGGCCCGCACCGCCACGCCCACCAATACAGCGACGGCCACCGCGACCAGCACCCCGACCGCGACCCCGACGGCCACCGCGACCGCGACCGCGACCCCGACGGCCACCGCAACCAGGACGGCGACGGCCACCGCGACCCGCACGCCCACCGCGACGGCCACGCGCACACCCACGCCGACGCTGGCGGGGCCGGGCAATACCTTGACCCCGACCACGACGCCGTCTGGCCCGACGGCCACCCGCACGGCCACGGCGACGGCCACGGCGACGCCTGTGACGCCCACCGCAACCACGAAGGCTAAGGGTGCGGCCGCCCTGCCGACTGCTACCGCCACGCTGTCAGCGACGGCAACGCCGGCACCAACTGCGACTCCACCTACGACCGCCACGCCCCCAGCCCCGGCAACGCCGGAGAAGCAGTTCACGCTCGGCGT
>JAHCIE010000640.1 GCA_026129385.1 Anaerolineae bacterium | reverse complement strand
TGGCCGTAGACGGCCTGGCCTGGGAGACGCCCGACCGCGACCGCGCGACCGTGGCCGACGAGGCGACACGCCGCGCCCTGGCCGCCGCATGGGACGCCGACGCGACCCAGTGGGCGTTTCGGGCGCGGGTCGTGGCGCGCGAGATTCTGGCCGCCGGGCTGGATGCTTTGCGAGTAGAGAGTGGCGATTGGGAGAGGTGCGCGTGGGGCGTAGAGCGTAAGGCGAGGGGAGTGGAGGGGGCGATGGTGAGCTACCGCCTGGCGCGGGAGAGTGATACGGAGACGCTGCTGGACCTGATGCGCGGCCTATACACCCACGACGGCGACGACTTCAACGCCGTGACCCACCGCGCGGCGCTGGCGGGGTTGCTGACCCACCCGGAGTACGGTCAGGTGTGGGTCATCGAGGCCGACGGCGCGGCCGTCGGCTACGCCGTGCTGACTTTCGGCTACAGCCTGGAGTATCGCGGCCGCGACGCCCTGGTGGACGAACTATTCCTGGCCGAGAGCCACCGCGGGCGCGGCCTGGGTAGGGCGACGCTGGCCTTCCTGGAGGCCGAATGCCGCCGCCAGGGCATCGCCGCCCTGCACCTGGAGGTGGCCCGCGCCAACACCCGCGCCCAGGAGGTCTACCGCGCCGCTGGCTTCTTCAGCCACGACCGCATACTGATGACGAAGTGGTTAACAAGAGGAGACTAGCGATTGGAGATTGGGGATTGGGAAGTGCGGACTGCCACCGTTCTTGGCAAGAGACTCTCATCTGTCTGGCCCCTTCTCTCAGAGGGAGAGGGAACCGGAGGTGCGTCGGCGCTCCGACCCCGAATCTCCAATCTCCAATCTCCAATCGCTTCTCGCTCCCCGCTCCCCGCTCTACGCTCCACGCTCTTCGCTCTTCGCGCCCCAATCTCCTATCTCCAATCTCTAATCTCTTCGCGCTCCACGCTCCACGCTCTACGCTCCACGCTCTTCGCCCTCCTGCTGCTTCTTCTCCTGGCGGCCCCCACCCGCGCCGCTGGCCCCTGGCCGACGCTCACAGCCCGCGATGGGCTGGCGGCAACTCCCGCCCTGGCCCTCGTCGCCGCGCCCGATGGCGCGCTATGGGTCGGCGGACTACACGGCATCAGCCGCTGGGACGGCCGCGCCGCCGAGGTGTGGTCGAAGGCCGACGGCCTCGGCGACGATTGGGTCACCTCCCTGGCGGTCACCCCCGACGGCGTGTGGGCCGGGACGTGGGGCGGCGGCGTGAGCCGCTACGACCCCGCCAACGCCGCTCGCCCCTGGCGCACGCTATCCACCGCCGACGGCCTGCCGAGCAGCCTGGTGACTTCCCTGGCCGCCGCGCCCGACGGCGCGCTGTGGGTGGGGACCTACGGCGGCGGGCTGGCGCGGGTGCGGGGCGACGCCGTGGAGACCGTCGCCGAGGGCCCGCCGTCGCCGTGGATCACGGCCTTGACCATCGCCCCCAACGGCGACCTGTGGGTGGGCACGTCCGGCGAGGGCATCGCCCGCCGCGACGCCGACGGCTGGACGACCTTCCGCGCCGAGTTGCCCGATCCCGCCGTGCGCTCTCTAGGCGTGGATCGCGCCGGCCGCGTCTACGTGGGCACGGCGACCGGCCTGGCTGTCTACGAGCGCGGGACGTGGCGGAGCTTCGGCCGCGCCGACGGCCTGCCCGACCCGCGCGTCCTCGCCCTCAGCCAGGACGCCCAGGGGGCGATGTGGGCGGGCACGGCCGACGGCCTGGCGCGGCGCGTCGGCGATCGCTGGCAGGCCGCCCCGGCCGACGCCCTGCCCTCGCGCTACGTCACCGCCCTCGCGCCCTACAGTAGCATGTCCAGCGCGGCCCCCATCGACGCGCCACGCCTGGCCGTCGCCACGCCGGGCGGCGTGAGTCTGCCCGCCAGCCAGATTCCCCCGCCGCCGGAGCGGCTACCGGTCGTCTTCGTCCACGGCTTTCGCGGCCCGCCCTTCGCCACC
>JAHCIE010000064.1 GCA_026129385.1 Anaerolineae bacterium | reverse complement strand
GGGTCGCCGCGCGCCCGGCGCCGTGTTTGTCCAGGACGTGGTTGGCCCGCTCGACGCGGCACAGCGCCCGCAGGGCCTCAGGGGGGGCGTGCGTACCGAGGAGAGCCACGGCAGATAGCCCCCACTGGCGCAGCGTGAGCCAGTCGAAGGGGCCTTCCACCACGTAGACCTCGTGTTCGTGGCGAGCCTCGTCCCAGCCGAGCAAGGGCTTACGACCGGGCAGGCCCAGGTACTTGGGCGCGTCTGAGGCGCAGTGCAAGGCTCGCCCGATGAGCCAGATGGATTGCCCATCGCGGCTCTCCGGGATGACGATGCGCCCGCCGAGGAACTCGCGCCCGCCGCGCAACAGTCCCAGGCGGCGAGCTGCGAATAGCATCAGGCGGTGCTGCCGCAGGTGGTGGAGCAGGTCATCACCGCGAGCGTAGCCCAGGCGGTAGCGCTGGACCGTGTCCAGGCTCAGGCCACGGTCGTGGAGATAGGCTAGCGCTGTAGGGTCTGCCAGCAGCTCGTCGTGATAGACCTCCACCGCGGCTGCCAGCACAGTTCGTTCCGCCTCATCCAGGCTTCGGCGTTTTGATGACGTGGCCGGATGCCGCCTCCCGGGCGGAGCTGAGCTAGCCAGGTCAGTCAGCTGCTGCACCGCCGCGGCGAAGTCGACACCCTCGATCTGCTGGACAAAGCGGATCACATCGCCGCCGATGCCGCAGCGGTAGCAGTAGAACGACTGGGTCGCGGGGTACACGTAGAGGTTGGGACGGCCGCGGTCGGCGTGGAAGGGGCAGCGGCCTACCAGCGCCTGGCCGGCCGGGCGGAGTGGGACGCCGTAGGCCGAGATCACCGTCTCAATGGGGTGAGAGCACTTGAGGACCTCGACATTGGTCAATGGCATGGCCTCCTCCCTCGCCCAAGCGGCGGCGCTCAGGCGCGCTCGATGGGCAGGCCCTTCAGGAAGCGCGATGGCTGCGTGGCGAGGGAGTCCGCCTCTGAGCGCCGTGTCCGCCGCCAGGACAGGTAGAGGCGCTCGCGCGGGCGTGTCACGGCCACATACGCCAGGCGTCTTTCCTCGTCCACGCCCGTCGTTCCGTTGGGTTCCGTCTCGAGGGACCGCGCGTGGGGCAACACGCCGTCCTCCAAGCCAACCACGAACACCACAGCCCACTCCGAGCCTTTGGCGGCGTGGATGGTGCTCAGGGTGATGGCTTGCGCCGAGGCGGGGGACAACTCATCGTTTCCCAACGCCAGCGCCGTCAGCCAGTCGTCGCCATCGGCTTGGCAGGCTTGAAGCAGATGACGGAGCTCGGTCAGACTCTCCAGCCGAGCCTCGCTCTCAGGACCGTCAGGCAGCCAGGCTCGATAGCCACTCTGGGTGAGGGCCAGGTCCAATAGCAGGTGAGGCGGCAAATGGTGCGCCGCCGCCTGCACCGGGCGCAGGGCCATCACCATAGCCTCCCAACTGCCGTTGCCCTCCCTGAGCCAGCCTCCACTTGTCGCTGGATAGCGGTGCGCCAGGGGATCCGTGGGGTGGAGGACCAGGCGGAGCAGGGCCAGGGCGTCGCGCACCTCGGGCCGCGCGAGGAGGTCGCCGCGGCCGCGCACGTGGTAGGGCAGCCCGCGCTGGCGCAGGGTCATGGCGAGCACGGCGGCCTGGCGATGCGTCCGGTAGAGGATGGCGATGTCGCCCGCCTGGTAGACCCCATCGGGAGCCAGCAACCGTTCGATCTCATCGGCCACATAGCGCGCCTCGGCCCCCTCGTCGGCTGCCCCATGCAGCCGCACGATATCGCCTTTCGCGTGGGCCGTCCACACCGGCCGGTGAGTCGGCAGAGGCTGGCTGAGGGCGTTGGCCGCGGCCACGATGCGGCCCGTCGAGCGGAAGTTCTGATGCAGATGAAGAGTGGTGGCGGACGGGAAGTTGCGGGGGAAGTCCAGGAGGGCGCGGGCATCGGCCCCACGCCAGCCGAAGATCGTCTGGCTAGGGTCACCGACCAGGGTGAGGTTGGGGCGAGGCTCCACGAGTGTCTTGAGGAGGGCGTACTGGACAGGGCACACATCCTGCCCCTCGTCGCAGAGCACCAGGTCGTAGGCCGCCTGCCAGGCGCGACGAACCTCGGGGCACGTCTCTAGCAGGTGGAGCGGCAGGTTAAGCATGGCCGCGAAGTCGACGGCCTGATGCTCGCGGAGGGTCGCCTCGTAGCGCGCCGCGAGGCGGGGGATGACCGGATCGAGGGTGTCGAGCGAAGCCAGCAGGCGATAGCGGGTGACCTGAGCGGCCAGGTCCGGGGTGGTCATGGGCCGCACATCCAGGCCCAGTCGACCGACGGCTTCGACGAGCAGACGCTGAGCATCGCGGCCGTCGACGACGGCCAGCAGGCCGGGCGCGTACCCAAGCCCCGTCTGGTGCTGGCGGATGAGGCGCAGGCCCCAGGCGTGGAAGGTGGTCACCGCCACATCGCGTCCCCTGGCGCCGAGGACGCCCACGAGCCGGTCCTGGAGTTCCCGCGCCGCACGGCGGGCAAAGGCCAGGGCCAGGACACGCTCAGGCCGCACACCGCGGGCGATGACCAGGTAGGCGATGCGGGCGGCCAGGACGGTCGTCTTGCCCGACCCCGGCCCGGCCAGGATGAGGAGCGGGCCGTTGGGAGCCATGACGGCCATCCGTTGTTCGGTCGACAGGCGCGACAGGTCGAGCACATGGATTGCTAGATCAGCGATCGGGCGTGCCGCGCCACATCGTCGTCCACCCGCTGGCCGGCGGCCCACTCGGGCCCCAGGCCCAGGGCGCTGACGACGACATGGGTCTGCTGCGCTTCATCCCAGGCCAGGACCGCCCCGCGCCCCAGCTGCGGGGCGTAGCGCAGAGGCGCCTCGATGCCCCGCTCGCGGCACAGGCTCAGACAGGCGCGCGCCCACTCGCCGAACACCTGACGGGCGAGGGCCTCGGGCAGAAGGTCGACCTTGAGAGTCTCCAGCGCGTGGACCGCCTGCGCCGGGTCGTGGCGGCGGGTGCGGCGCGCGAGGCGCAGGGCCTGCTCAGCCGCCCAGGTCCGCCCGATGCGGATACGCTCAGTGACCTGGTCGCGCAGCCAGGTCAGCTCCGGGCTCTCGAAGTCCTTGGCGTTCGCCAGGAGCGCCAGAGCCGCCTCCAGCCGTCCCTCGGCGATGGCCTGCTGAACAGCCATCACCAAGTCCCTCGTCCGCTCGTCACGGGCAGCGGCCTCCGTCTGCTGACGGAGGGCTTCCTGTTGGCGCTGGCGCTCGGCCAGCAGCCGCGCTAGGTCGAGGTGGCTTGCCATCTGCTCGATGGCCGCCTGTCGCTCGGCTATCAGGGCCGCTGTGACCGACGCGGCGTATTCGGCAGTGCTCACCGCTCGCTGCGCGGCCTCGCGTGCCGCGCCGGTGAACGCCTCGTGGGCCAGGCGCTCGGCGTCGGCCTGGAGATGGGCAGCCCGTTCCCACGCAGCCTCGGCCTGGCGTAGCGCCGCCACCAGCGCATCGTAGCGCTCCAGATCTTGAAGCGCCTCCGCGCGGGCAGCTTCGTCCTCCCGCACGGCTGTCTGGAAGTCGCCACAGGCCGCCTCGAGGTCCCGCATCAGGTGGTCGATGTCGACCGTTGGCACGCCATTCCCACGCTCGACCATCTCGCATGGGCGGCCTGGCATCGGCTCGTCGGGCAGCGCCTCCAGACGGAGGGCTAGCGCCAGTTCGGCGAAGCTCTTGAGCACGACGTGCTTGGACATGGCAATCTCCTTGGGGTATCGATACGGGATCACGGGTGGGAATGCGAGGGAAGCGGCAGGTGGCCGTTGTGGGAGGCGGCCAGGGGGTCGCGCGTAGGTGGCGGTTGGCTGTCGGGTGAAGTCGTCGCGCTCGTCCACTCGACGGGCACGACGACGCTCATACCGCCGGCCTGTTGGACGGCCAGCCCGATGCATTGCTCGGCCAGGACCGCCAGCACCTCGTTGATGGTGAGGTCGCGGCCGTGGAGGGTGAGGGCCAGGCGCACAAGGGCGAAGGGGGAGCCATCGGCGAGCTGGCCCAGGTGGGTGCAGCCAGCGACGGCGTGCTCCAGGTGGATGCTGTGCTGGACGACGACGGTCATGGAGGCGAAGGTAGCCGGTCCTAACACGCGCTCCAGGCGTCTCAGAGCGCAGCGCATCTCGAACTCGAGGGAGGCGCGCTGCACGGGGTCGGCGACCATGACCACAATGGGCGTGGGACGGAGGTGGCGGTGGAGCGCAGAGTGCCAGGCACGCACCTGGGCAAACCAGCGCCGCAAGACAGGGGCAAGCGACCATCGTTTGACAGCAGCATCTTTGGGTGGGGCCTCAAGCATGACAGCCTCCTGGGAAAATGGCGGACGCCAAGCGCAAGGCTCGGCGTCGAGGGCGGGTGGACAGGGCAGAGGCGCGGGAAGGCGCAGCGGATGTCAGCGCAGGGTTGTGTGGAATGCACCGGCGTCTGGCTGTTGAGCCCTCCGTCTTGGGTTGTGGGTTGGGTCTAGGTGAGTGACGCTCCTTTCAAACCTTGAGTGTGACAGATAGTGGGCGGGTCGATGGCTCTGATGCCTCACGCGGAGAGCACGCTCCATCCGACGTGAGGGCGGCCGAGCCGTGCCGTTGATCCAAGGGGCTGATTGGGAGAGCAAGCTCGTGGGGCCAGGCCAAGTCTGTGCCCGCGATCCCAGGTGGCCCAGGGAGGATCACCCCTATCGGCGGTGAGGTCACGCCGACGGACCATGCACAAGTATCTCCACTATAGTGGAGCTCCCTTTCCCGGCGCTTGCCCGACGCTTTCCCGGCGAGCGGTTTTCGACCGAGTTGGGAAAGTGAAGCGAGGCAAGGTCATTCACGATGGAGGGCGTGTGGATGCAGAGGTACAGCCGACAAGGAGCTGAGGGGGAGAGGGGAAGGATTACTGTCCCGGTGGGGTGGGCCGGGAAAGTCTAGCGAGAACAGGCTCTGGACGCGCTGCGCTCCACTTTCCTGGTCTACTCTACTGGGAAAGTGGAGCGCCACGGGGCCAGGAACGGGCGGGGGTTCACTTTCCCGATCCGGTGACGCCGGCAAGAGGTCGGGAAAACGTCGCCGAGAGAGTGGACGAGGTGGACCGTTCGACGCTGTAGGCAAAAGGCCGAAACAGGCCGATTGCGTGCCTGGAAAGGGTTTATTTCGCGGTGACTCTCATAGATCTGTTGATCTATGATCTGCATCTACCTCGTTGCCTTGCGCGAGCTCGCCCGTGTCTCCGCGTCGTTCGGCAATCCCATTCACCATCCTAGTGACCAACTCCTGACATGGTTGCCTGCCGAGATCGGACAGCTCGTCAATGAGAGGCAGAACGGCCGCGACATTCTGAGTCTCATCGGCAGTCAATCGCCGTTGAGCATCGACGATTTGTGGTCAATCCCACCGCCACAGACTGATTCACATCATCAGCGGCAGACTGCCTCTCCACCCCAGAACGATTGACGTGGTCGCCCGGGTGAAGGAAATCGGGGCGACGGCGGAGATGATTACCAACGGCAGGCTGCTCGACGCGAAACGGTCGCGGCGGCTCATCGACGCCGGGCTGGATGTGCTGTGGGTGTCCATCGACGGCGCAACGCCGGGGCGCTAAGCCGATGTCCAGCTCGGAGCAGCCTCGCGGGAGGGGCAGGCGAAGCGGGACGCCTTCCGCTGCGCCCGCCGCCCCACCCATCGGCCGACGCCGGAGATCGGCGTCGCGTTCGTGGCGATGAAGCGCAGCATCGGCGGCCTGTCGGACGTTATCGCGCTGGGCCGCCGCCTCGGCGCGAACCGCTTCATGCTCAGCAACCTGCTGCCCTACTCGCCGCAGATGTGCGACGAAATTCTCTACGAGCGCACCCTGAACGATATCGCCTATCTGCCGTCGCCGTGGCTGCGCAAGATGCAGCTCGACGGAGTCACTGGCGAGCCGTTCCTGCGCGTGCTCAAGAGTCACCTCAACGTCACCGTCGCCGGCAACACCCTAGGGAAGCGCGAACGACGTGTGCACGTTCATCGAGAGCGTCTCGCTCGCGATCGGGTGGGACGGCAGCATTAGCGTACGCCGGCCGCTTCTGCACAGCCATGTCAGCTACCGGCACCACTGGCGGCGCGTCTCGGCGGGCCACATCATCGACAACGTGGCCGAGCGCAGCCTCTTTGAGCTGTGGAACGACGCGGTCGATGTCGCCGACCACGAGCGCGTCCACGGGTTGGCTTCGCGCCGTGCAAGTCGTGCGGCGGGTGCGACCCGTCAAGACCCACGCGACGGACTGCTTCGACATCTCGGTACCAGCGTGCGGCGGCAGCGTGTAGGCCCAAGCCATCGTGCAGTGCCCGTGACGCAAGGCGGCCGAAATGTCACGGCAAGGGCAGCGAAGCAATCTCACGGTCTCCCCATGACCGGCAGGGGCGCTCTCACCCGTGGACGGGCACGAGGCCGAGCTGGCGGAAGAAGCCCAGATGGTCGCTGTACTCGATCTCCTCGACGATCTGGCCGTCCTTGAGGTAGTCGAACGTGCAGCCGATGAGCGTCAATTCCTTGCCCGTCGCCGCCAGCGGCATCACCGCCGACTGGCCGGTGTGCCGCATACTCAGCGTCCAGCGGTAGACGATCTTGCCCTCGCCTGCTGCCCAGTCGTGGAACGCCAGCCGGATATCGGAGCACGCCTCGCGGAAGCTGGCAACGTTCGCCTTCTGCGCCGCCAGGCCGACGATGTCCGGCAGCGGCGGGCGGTGGTAAAGCACGTCCGGGGCGTAGAAGCGATCCGGCGCGTCGAGATTGCCCTTCTCCCAGACCTCCTTGCCGCACCACTCAATCTTCGCCATGATCTCTTCGGGTGTCACGGTGGCCCTCCTTGAGCCGCTCCGTCAGGCGCCATGAGCGGCTGCCATCTCCACCCATCGCCGGCAGCGGCGAGCCGCCCAAGGCCAGGGAAGGGGAAGTGATAGGAGAAGACGAGCCTCTCCTCGTCCGCCGCGAGCTTGAACAGACGCCGCCGGGTCTCCACGACGCGTGTCGGGTCGGCATCGAAAACTGCCGTCCAGGTCGGGTGCTCTGTCTGGAGCGCGTGCAGACAGCAATCGCATAGGTGGATGAGCCGCTGCCCCTCCGACTCGACGGAGACGCCCATGTACCCCACGGTGTGCCCTGCCGCGTCAAGGGCGCGAATGCCCGGCACGTTCTCGAACCCATCCTCCACCAGGGTCACACGATCCTTGATTGGGTCCAGGTTGTGACGTGCGATCTGGACCATCGCCGGCATCATCGTCGCGTCCGCCGCCGGCGACAGCCAGAACTGCCACTCGGCGCGGACAGGACGTAGCGAGCGTTCGGGAATTGGAGGTGTCCATTGTCATCCAGCGTGGCGCCCAGGTGGTTGGGATGGCCGTGGGTGATAATGACTGCGTCGCTGTCGAGGGGGTTGATGGCTGCCGTCGTGAGGCTCGCTGCGAGGTGGCCGCTCGTCGACGTGGAGTGATCGAGGCCAGGGAATACGTCGTTGATGTGGTCGGCCAAGTGACCTGCTCCCGTGTCAACCAAAACCTTGTGCTCCCCTGTGTCGGTGAACCCCCAGCATTGGCCCTAGAGCCCGCAGTTGGATTATACGACCTATCGCCCACAGGTCAACCTAATCTTGACGTCCAGGTCTGGTCGCGGCCACTGGGGGTGCCCTGGCCGCACAGACCAATTTGCCAGAACGTTGGAATTTCGTGGCCGTCGCTGCAACGATTTTCGGCTCTTGTGCGTAAACACATTACAACCTTCGCTTGCATCTCCGCCCGACAGCCTGCGGTGGTCTCGTTATCGCATCACCTCCTGCCCCTGGCCACCTGCTCAACACCCTGCGGCGCGTCCGTCGGTCCTCCCCCCAATCGACCCGCGCCTGCCGTCCACTATCCGCCGTTTCCACCCTACGTCCCGGCCCTAGCTGACCGGCGATCAGCGTCATCCTGCCGCCACCCCACTCCCGCTGATCCGCCCGCTCGCTCTCTAGCCTAACACGCCAGTGCTCTTCCGCCGTCCAGTCCAATGGGTAGGTTCTGTCTGCCAGGAGCTTCCATTGGCCGACTCTTTCCTCACCCCCTCGCGCGCCCTGCGGCCGCCGCGCCGCCTCGACGTGCGTCTCGTCCTGGGCTTCGTCGTCATGGTTCTGACGACCGCTGGCTCCATCATCTTCTGGGGCCTGACGAGCGACGCGCGGCCCGTCGTCCTGGCCACCCGCGACCTGCCGGCCCTCGCTGTCCTCACCCCGGCCGACCTGACCGTCGCTCACCTGCGCCTGGACGACACGACGTACCAGGAGACCATCCCCGGCGCCGACCTGGCCAGCCTGGTGGGGAAGCCGCTGGCTGAGCCTGTCCATGCCCATCAGGTGCTGGTGCGCGCCCAGGTCGCCCCTCGCCCACCCCTCGCCGTCGACCAGATGGCCATGACCATCCCCATCGGTCCTGAGGCGAGCGTCGGCGGTCGTCTGCGGCCTGGCGACCAGGTGCAAGTCCTGGTCACCCTCAACAAGGGCAAGCCCGACGTGCGCGCTGCCGTCGTCCTCGACCGCGTCTCCGTCTACGACGTCGGCTACGACACCCGTGGTGGCGTCATCACCCCGGACGGGACGAGTAGCCAGGGCGCCGTGCGGTGGCTCACCCTGGCCGTCACCCCTGAGCAGTCCCGTCGCCTCGCCGAGGCCAAGGGCAGTGGTGACCTCGACGTCACCCTGCTGCCGCCCCTACGCTAGGATGGCTGCCATGCGCCCGCCTGCCGTGACCTCGGCCACCAGCGAGCCAATCGACGCCCGCCTGCGGGTAGTCGTCGGGCTGGGCGACGCCGACCGCGAGCGCCGCCTCCTGGCTGCGCTGGGTCAGCTTCCCGACATCACCGTCGTCGACCGCTGCCTCAACGCCGACCAGGTGCTCGACCTCATCCGTCGGCGGCAGGCCGATGCTGCCCTGGTCGCCTTCGATCTGCACCGCCTGACCCAGGACCTCGTCGCCCAACTGCGCCAGACCGGGGCGCCCCTGGTGGTGCTGACCCCCGACCTCGACGAGGCGGCCTGGCGCGCCAGTGGCGTTGTGACCCTCCCCCTCGACCCCGACCCACCCAGTTTGGAGCAGGCTCTCTACAGCGCGCTCCGAGGTGAGCAACCGCTCCCTGTGACGGACGAGGATCGTGCTATCCCAAGCGCCACGACGGTCCACTCTGTCGCGCCTGCCTCCTCCCCCGCCGTCATCGCCCTGGCGGGCGGCCATGGCAGCCCCGGCCGCACGACGGTCGCTCTCAACCTGGCCGTCGCCCTCGGCGCGGTCGCCCCCACGGTCCTCGTCGACGCCGATCTCGGCAACCCCAGCCTGGCCGTGCACCTCGACGCCGACCCCACCCGCAACCTGTTCATGCTCGCCCACGCCGCGCCTGACACGCCGCGCGAGTGGGATCACGCCCTGGACCAGGAAGTGCAGCCCCTGGCGCCCCGCAGTCCCCACGCCGTCGTCCTGTGCGGCTTGCCCAAGCTCGAGCTGCGCTCGCGTCTGACCTCCGACTTCGTCGAGCATCTCCTGACCCACCTGCGTCGCCGCTACCGCTACGTCATCCTCGACGTCGGCGCCGACCTCCACGGCGCCGACGTCGCTCTCCACCGCCTGGCTCTGCAAACCGCCGACCTAACCCTGCTCGTCGTCGCCGCCGACCTGGTCGGCCTGCACCAGGGCCAGCGCGCCCTGGCCCACCTGACCCAGACCCTGGGCGTGCCCCGCGAGCGCCTGGCCGTGGTCCTCAACCGCCACGACCGCCGCCACCACCACGGCCGCGCCGAGATCGAGTGGGCTCTGGAGCTGCCCACCGCCGCCGTCATCCCCTTCGACCACCACCCCGCCCAGCGCGCCCTCGACCGCCAGCAACCCCTGCTCCTGGTCGGCCGCAGCCGCGCGGGTCGCGCCTTGCTCGCCCTCGCCGAGCGGCTCCACCGCGGCCAGATCGCCCTGCCGCCCGAGACGGGTCGGCGGCGCTTCCCCTGGCGCGTGCCCTTCCAGCGGCGCGCGCCCCAGTCCACGGTGAGTGAACACGATCTGGAAGGAGGCCTTCATGGCCACGTCCCTGTCCTCGACCACCCCCTCGTCCCGCCGCGGCGGGAGCCCGTCCGAGGCCGAGCGCGCCCTGCGCGCCGAGGTCCGCACGGCGGTGGCCCGCCTGCTGAGTGAGCGCCAGTGGCTCACCCCAACGGCGGCGGATGAGGCCCGCGTCCGCGCCCTGGTCCACGACCACGTCGTCGCCTACCAGCGCCACGCCGCCTCGGCCAACACGGGCGTGCTGACCGACCCCGAGGCCGTCGAGCAGCGGCTGTTCGATAGCGTGATGCGCATGGGCATCCTCCAGCCCCTCATGGACTCTCCCGTCGTCGAGGAGATCATCTGCAATGGACCAGCGCGTGTCTTCGTCATCGAGAACGGCCTGAAGCGGCTGGTGCAGGACCTGATGTTCGACGACGACGAGGAGCTGAGGCTGCTGGTCAAGCGCCTGGTCGGTCCCCTGGGCCGTCGCCTCGACGAGACCGCCCCCCTGGTCGACGCGCGCCTGCCCAACGGCGCCCGCCTCAACGTCGCCATCCCCCCGGCCACTACCCGCTGGTGCTGCCTGACCATCCGCAAGTTCACCCTGCGCGCCCACTCCTTGGAGCAGTTGGTCGAGCTGGGCACCCTACCCGAGGCCGCCGCCGAGTTCCTCGACGCCGCCGTCCAGGCCGGGGTGAACATCCTGGTCAGCGGCGCCACGGGGGCGGGCAAGACGACCTTCCTCAACGCCCTGGGCGCTTCAATCGCCTCCCTGGACGAGCGGGTGGTGACCATCGAGGAGGTGGCCGAGCTCCAACTCGATCGTCACCTACCCGACTGTGTGGCGCTCCAGGGACGCGCCAACAACGTGGAGGGGGTGGGGGAGATCCGCATTCGCGACCTGGTCAAGAACGCCCTGCGGATGCGCCCGACGCGGATCATCGTCGGCGAGGTGCGCGGGGCGGAGGCCCTGGACATGCTGCTGGCGATGAACACCGGCCACGAGGGCTCGCTGGCCACCATCCACGGCAACTCGCCGCGCGACGCCCTGGACCGCCTGGTGACCCTGGCGATGATGGCCGAGGAGCGCCTGTCCAGCGAGGCGCTGACCAAGATGGTGTCGCGCACCATCGAGCTGGTGCTCCAACTCCGCTTCGACCCGCGCAGCGGGCGGCGGCGTCTGATCAGCATCTTCGAGGTGACCGGGCTGGAGGGCGAGGTCCTCACCGGCAACGACCTGTGGACCCTCGACCCGGGCCAGGGGCGGCTGGTGTGGACCGGCATCCAGCCGCGCTGCCTGGCGAAGATGGCGGCGCGGGGAATCGACTACGTGCCGCCGCCTCCGTCGGCCCGGAACTGAAAAGTGTCCGACTCGGAACCGAAAAGTGTCCGAAAAGTGCCTGAAAAGTGTCTGACGAGGGCTAGACTGATGAGATAGAAAGGGGGCGAGAGTGATACCGTTCTTCTTGTCGGTCACGTTCGGCCTCGGCGTCTACCTCCTCTACGAGGGATTGACGAGGACGTCGGAGCCGAAGGCGCCAGAGCAGCGTCGAACGCGCGTGGACGACTTCCTGGTCCGCGCGGGCCTGCCGGATGTCGCGCCCCGCGACTTCGTGCTCTTCTCCCTGGCCGCCGGTCTCGTCGCGGGCCTCCTCGCTCAGCTCCTGCTCGGCTGGCCCGTCGTCAGCCTGCTCGCCGCCCTGTTCGGCCTGCTCGCCCCCCTCGCCTACTACGTCCAGCGCCACGACCGCCGCCGCGCCGCCCTCCAGGCCGCCCTCGTCGAGGCCATGGCCCAGCTGCGCGACGCCATCCGCACCGGCCTCTCGGTCCAGGACGCCCTGGTTGGCCTGGCGCGGACAGGTCCGGAGACCCTGCGCCCTGAGTTCGCCACCCTGGTCCGCGAGACGATGCTGATGGGCAGCGAGGCCGCCCTCACCGCCATGCGCGACCGGCTCGCCGACCCGCTCTTCGACGTCGTCGCGACCACCCTCATACTCAACGACCGACTGGGCGGCCGCAACGTGAGCCAGGTTCTCGATCGCCTCGCCCACGCCACCCGCGAGCAACTGCGCATCCAGGACGAGCTTCGCGCCCACCAGGCGCAGACGGTGTTCTCGGCGCGGGTCGTGGCCGCGCTGCCCCTGGTGGTGCTCATCATCATCCGCCAGATCAACCCGCGCTATCTCGCCATCTTCAACGACGCGTCGGGTCAACTGCTGCTGGCGCTGTGCCTCCTGAGCATCGTCGTCGGCTACGCGAGCATGCTGTGGATCACGCGCCTGCCCGGCGAGCGACGTATTCTGAGGTGACCCATGCCCACCGATCTTCACCTGGACCTGAGTGGCATGCCCCTGTGGGTGGTGTTCTGGCCGCTGCTCTTCGGCCTGGGCGCGTACCTGTTCCTCATCTCGCAACCCATCGGTCGCCCGAAGCCCGACCTGGCCGAGCGGCTGCGGCGGCTGGACGTGGACGAGCGCGTGCGCGACGAGATGATGCAGCGGGACCGGCCACCCATCTTCGCCCTGCCCTGGCTCGAAGCCATCCTCCGCCCCATCCTCGACGACCTGGGCCGGGCAGTGCGTGCCGTCATGACCCTCTTCGGGCTAGGCGGTGGGCACGAGTTGGAGCGCAAGCTGGCCGTCGCCCGCCCCGGCGTTGAGCCTGCCCAGTTCTTCGGTGAGAA
The DNA here is from genome assembly GCA_026129385.1 of Anaerolineae bacterium. Lineage (GTDB taxonomy): Bacteria > Chloroflexota > Anaerolineae > Epilineales > JAHCIE01 > JAHCIE01. The sequence goes on along the minus strand of JAHCIE010000064.1, from coordinate 141 downwards.
GTTCGTGGCGGGCGTCATCGGGCTGGCGGTCTTCCCCATCATGGATGCCATCGGCGTGCATCCCTTCGGGCCGTGGCCCTTCTGGACGTGGGCCGTCGGCTTCCTGGTCGGCTTTCTCGCCCCCGACTGGGACCTGGAGCG
>JAHCIE010000639.1 GCA_026129385.1 Anaerolineae bacterium | reverse complement strand
GTCGCGGCGGCGCAGGCTGACCAACTCGCCGACGCGGATGCCGCTGGAACGGAGGAGCTCCAGGATGGCGATGTCACGCAGGCGCCGCAGATCGCCGCGCGCGGCCCCATCGTCGGCCTGGTCTGCGGCGGCGGCGGCGCGCGCGGCGCGCACGAGGGCGGCGACATCTTCTTCGGAGGGGACGCGCACCTGGCGGGTGGGGGGCCGGTGGACGCGGCGCACCTGGCGCAGCTCGGCTTGCAGGCGCAAGACATCATCGGCGTGGAGATGGGGGGAGCCGGCGGGGGTGTTGTCCCAAAACGCCCGGTTGTGCAGGAAGCGGACGAAGCGGCTGAAGGCGGCGAGGTAGGTGTGCAGGGTGCGCGCGCTGACGCGCTGATCTTCGAGCAGCCAGGCGATCCAGGCCAGGGCCAAGGGGAGGCTGATCAAGGTGACGGGGGCCTGGTCGGCGGGGGCGCCGGTGCTGGCGACATAGGCGAGCAGGCGCTTGAGCGCTGTGGCGTAGGTGCGCAGGGTATAGTCGGTCCCGGTTGTGGGATCGGCGAGGAATTGGGCGATGGCCTGGGCCAGGGTGGGCGCGTCTGGGTCTGTGGTCATGCCGGCCTCACTGCGGGTAGGGGGTCTTGACGACGAGGTCGCCGCTGACGGCGATGAGGGATAAGTTGGGCGGGACTTCGGGCAGCTTGCGAAAATTGAAGAGGAAGCTGCCATCGGCCTCGGCGCGTACTTCTCCCAAGAAGAGGTAGATATCGGGGATGTCGTCGCCGCCGGGACGGACGCGCCCCAGGGCCAGCGAGACCCGCGCGCCCGGTGGCCAGCCCGTGCCATTGACGGCATCGCGGGCCAGATCAAGCTCGTAGAGGTTGAGGCGGGGGTTGTACGTTGTGCGCTCGCCGAGGCGCTGCCAGGTGAGCTTGACGAGGGCGCCGCCGCCTAACTCCAGGTACTCCAGGCGGGCGGTGTGATTGCCGGCGGCGAGATCGCTTTCGGCGGTGAAGGTGCGGGCGCTGCCTTCGCCCCATTGGTCTATGAGCAAGCGTCCGTCGAGCCAGAGGCGGGCGCCGTCATCCACCTGGACGGTGAAGCGGTAACGGCCATCGGCAAAGGGCAGGGTACGCGACCAGCGTGCGCTGAAGTTGTCGGCGGGCAGGCCGGGCGCGGGCGAGCCGCTGCCCCAGTCGAAGTCAATGCTGCTGTCATTGCGCGCGAGGGCGGGCGCGCCTTGCAGGTTGGGATTGGTGAAGTATTCGCCGCGCCATTCGCTGATGGGCCCGATCTTTTCCCACCAGACGGTTTGATAGGCGTCGCCGGCGGCTTCGTAGAATTCGACCTTGACCTGGTGCTGGCCGGCGCCGAGGCCGATGAACTCAGCGGTGCGCAGGCGCCCGCCATCGGTCCAATCATCCATCACGAGCAAGGCGTCGAGCCAGAGGCGGACGCCATCATCGCTGCGGGCGTAGAAACGATAGTCGCCGGCGTCGAAGGGGAGGCGGCGGGTCCAGCGGGCGGAGAAATTATCGCCGGGGATGCGGGCGCTGTCGGGGCTGCCTGCGCCCCAATTGAAGTCGAGGGCGGGGTCATTGCGCACGAGGACGGGAGAGCCGTTGAGGGCGCGGTTGGCGAAATACTCGCCGCGCCATTCGGTGATTTTGGGGGGCGGCGTGGCGGTGGGGGCGGGGCGCAGCAGGGCGAAGAGGGCGCTGGCCTGGGCGGCATTGTCACGCGTGCGCACGATGATCGTCACCTGTTCGAGGGCCAACCAGCGTTCCTGGTTGGGGAAAGAGAAGTTGAAGGTAAAGCGGCCTTGGGGGTTGACGTTGGCCTGGGCATAGAGATCGGCGGCCGGGGGCTGGCCGGGCGCGGCCAGGTTGAGGACCAGGCCGCGGCTGGGGGGCCAGTTGACGCCGCTGAGGGTGATGGTGGTCCCTGCCCAGCCCTGCAGGGGGGCGACGGCGAGAGCGACGGGCCAGGGGGTGGCG
>JAHCIE010000638.1 GCA_026129385.1 Anaerolineae bacterium | reverse complement strand
GGGCCGCGCCGCCGGGGCAGGTCGTCACGCGGCGACAGGTCATGCTCTGGCCGCGCCACCTTGATCGTTACCGGCTGGCCGACGAGGGTCGTGCGGCTCATGGCGGCCAGCACCGCATCCCGGTAGCGTTCCGGGATGTCGACGAAGGAGAAGCGGTCGTAGATGTCGATGGCGCCAATCTCGCGCCCCGGCACCCGCGCCTCGTTGGCGATGGCCCCCACGATGTCGGCCGGCCGCACGCCGTCCTTGCGTCCCGCGTCGATGAACAGGCGCACCGTGCCCGTCGCCGCCCGCGACTCCTCGGCGGGTGTGTCCTCCTCCTCCACCAATACCAGCGGCCCGCGCCGGTCGGCGTTCGCCAGCAGGCTCAGGGTCGCCGCGGCCACCTCGGCCAGGTCCAGGTCGTCGGTCAGGCTGTCGACCAGGGCCAGGTAAGGTTCCAGGTCGCCCTGGCCGACGCGCTCGCGCACCGTGGACTTGAGGGCTTCGACGCGCCGGGCGGCTACATCAGCGCGGGTGGGCAGCTTCACCGGTTTGATGCGCGCGCCCGTCATGCGCTCGATGTCGCGCAACAGCCGCCGCTCGCGGGGCGTGACCAGGGTGATAGCCGTACCGGCGCGGCCGGCGCGGCCCGTGCGGCCAACGCGGTGAACATAGGCCTCGGGGTCATTGGGGATATCATAGTTGAAGACGTGGCTGACGTTCTCGATGTCCAGGCCACGCGCCGCCACATCGGTCGCGACCAGAATTTCCACGGCGCCATCGCGGAAGCGACGCATGACGCTATCGCGCATGGCCTGGTTCATGTCGCCATGCAGGGCGTCGACGGAGTAGCCGCGTCCGCTCAGGCTCTCGGTCAGCTCGGCGGCGGCGACTTTGGTGCGGGTGAAGATGATGGCCGCGCCCGGCGCCTCGTGGTCGAGGATGGTTGCCAGGGCGTTGAGCTTGTGGGCGGGCGCGACGTCGTAGTAGCGCTGCTCGATCTGCGGCACCGTCATCTTGTCGCCGGCGATGGTGACGGTGGCAGGCTCGCGGAGGTGCTTGTGGGCTAACGCCTGGATGGCGTCGGGCATCGTCGCCGAGAACAGGGCCGTCTGGCGCGCGGTGGGCAGGTGGTCGAGAATCCACTCCATGTCCTCAATGAAGCCCATGTCCAGCATCTCGTCGGCCTCGTCGAGGACCACGTACCTGACATGGGATAGGTCGAGGCTGCCGCGCCGCAGGTGGTCCATGACGCGGCCCGGCGTGCCGATAACGACGTGGACGCCCTGGCGGAGGGCGCGCAGTTGGCGCTCGATGGGCTGGCCGCCGTAGATCGGCAGCACGCTGATGCCGCGATAGCGGCCATAGCGGTGGGCCGCCTCGGCCACCTGGACCGCCAACTCCCGCGTTGGCGTGAGCACGATGGCCTGTACCTGGCGCGCGCCGGGGTCGACGCGCTCCAGCATGGGCAGGGCGAAGGCGGCCGTCTTGCCTGTCCCCGTCTGGGCCTGGCCGATGACATCCTGACCGGCCATGAGGCGACCGATGGTCTGGGCCTGAATAGGTGTTGGGGCTTCGTAGCCCAACTCCGCGATGGCCTTGAGCAGTGGCTCGCTCAGCCCCAGGGCGGCAAAGCCGTCAGGGGGCGGCGCGCTGCCGTTCGTCTCTTGATTGCTGTCCATACCCCTCGCCCCTCTCCACGCAGTCTACCCGACTATCGTTCATTGGATGATGCGACGTCTCAGTCTACCCGCAGGCGAGCCTGGCGTCAATGTTGGGCCTAAACCGGCGGCGAGCCAGTCGCACGTTGCTCGTGCCGGGCCGCCGATGCGGGTTCGCTTGTCGTGGGTGAAGGGCGGTGCTATGCTGAAACGAGACATGCCGGGACGTGCTCTTTATTGTCCCAGCGGAGGATGGGCTGGTTGTCTTCGAACAACTGATAGGCTTAATCGATGTGAATAACAGCACAATCTGGCAGATAGTCGAGGCTTGCAGAAGTGTAAC
>JAHCIE010000637.1 GCA_026129385.1 Anaerolineae bacterium | reverse complement strand
CCGTGGCCGAGATGTCGGCCAAGCTCTGCCAGCATATCTGCTCCATCGACTTCGAGGTCTAGCCCAGGCATGAAGCTGATCCTCTTCGACATCGACGGCACGCTGCTCCACTCGGACGGCGCGGGGGTCAAGGCCACCCTCGACGCCTTGCGCGACTTCTTCGGCGTGGCCGACCAGCCGCCCGGCTACAGCATGGCTGGCAAGGTCGACTCGCAGATCGTTCTGGAGATTCTGGCCCACGCCAATGCGGACCTGAGCGACGTGCGCGACCGCCTGGACGCCTACTGGGTCGCCTACGCCGACCGCCTCGCCGAGGAATTGCCGCGCCATAACGTCCGTGCGTTGCCCGGCGTGTCGGCGCTGCTGGCCGCCCTGGCCGACCGCGACGACGTCGTGGTCGGGCTGTTGACAGGCAACCTGGCCAGCGCGGCCGACCTGAAGCTGAGCGCGGCGGGCATCGACCCGGCCCAGTTTCGCCTGGGGGCTTACGGGCATGAGGCGGAGGTACGCGAGGGCCTGCCACCCCTGGCCGTCTTGCGCGCTCGCGAAGCCACCGGCCGCACCTTTACTGGCAAGCACATCGTCATCATCGGCGATACCCCCGCTGACATCACCTGCGGCGAGGCCCTCGGCGTGCGCACCGTCGGCGTCGCCACCGGCCGCTATGCTGTGGGCGAGTTGCGCGCCGCAGGGGCCGACGCGGTGTTCGACGACCTCTCGGATACGGCCGCCGTCCTCAGCGCCATCGTCAGCGAGGCATAAGTAGCGGGGGCGGTTTGGCGCGACGCTGAACCGCCCCCGCGTGTTGCGATACAGCTCAGGGGTGTAGCGCCGCCTTCGTCACCATTGGCAGGTAATTGCGATACGCCAGCGTATCCAGCATGCTATAGCAGACACGCCCCGCGCTCTGCGAGGCGCGCGCCACCCACACGGCATGGAGCGTCGTCTGCGAGGGGCTGGCCGCCAGATCGACGGCCTCCATCGACTGGCTGCCGCCACAGATCCCCGTGTTGATCTGTCCCAGGTCCTGCCAGTTATCCTGGCTCGCGTCGCCCACGGCCGCCCGTATTACGGTGTAGCTTTCTTTCCAGACCGCGTAGCGACGACCCTGGCCGTCGAACGCCAGTCGTGGCCGATCGACATTCGTCTGGTTATTGATGCTGACCGGGCGCGGCGATACGCGCTCCAGGTAGTCGGGCACGAAGGTCTGACTCGGCGCATCGAAGCGCAGGCGTCCCGTGTAAATGTAATACTGACAGTCCAACTCCTGCTCGATCCAGACCGCATGCAATTGCCCGGTCGGTGAGACCGCGATGGAGGGCGCGTAGCCTTCCAGGTTGGGGCAAGTCGCCGCCCCTTTGGCCATGCCGGCCGCCGATAGCTGGGCCGGGGCGCTCCACTCCAGGGCGGGTGTGCCATCGGCGAGGAGGGGGCTGTGACCGAAGTACACGACCGGCGTGCCGGTCAGGTAGTCTCGCCCTTCCCAAACGACGAAAGCCTCCTGGCCGCCCGCCCGGTTGATGATGGCAATGGACGGCCCGTAACCGGCGTAGCAGTTGACGCCCACGCCCCCCGCGCTACACCCTGGCCCGCGAATGTGGGAGAAGCCGTCGGTATCGCCCTTCTGCCAGCCTGCGCCAACGCGGCTGTAGTAGATGAGCGGGCGCGGCAGGGCGGGCGCGTCCTGGCTCCAGACGATGTGGGCGCGCACATCGCCCGTCTGCGGGTTCTGGGCGACGGTCAGGTTGGGATCGAAGCTTTCGGAGCCAGTGGCAAACAGGGGAGGCGGGCCATACGCGGGCGGCGGCCAGGGCAGCGGGTCGCCGGGTACGTGCCGGATGTAGTTTGTATTATACGCATCATCCTGGGGCGACCAGGAGCGAAAAGCCGCGTGCAATGAGCCGCCGGGACCCCGAACCAGGCGCGGCTGTTGCGCGCCCGGCGCACCGCTCAGCAGCGTCGGCGTCACGGCCGTGCTGCTGCTGA
>JAHCIE010000636.1 GCA_026129385.1 Anaerolineae bacterium | reverse complement strand
GCGCCGCCGGTCACCACGCCAGGAAACAGCAGCTCCCCGCCGCCCTCCGCCGTCAGGCTGCCCAGGCTCGTCCACGCCGCCCCGCTCCAGTAGGCGACCAGGACGGGCGTCGCCGCGCTGATGCCACGGCCGCGCAGCGCGACCGAGTGGAAGCGTTTGGGCACGTCGGGCAGGCCGCCATCCACCGCCCCCAGGTAGGCATACGCCCCGCTACTCGCGAAGGTCGGCGCGGGCAGGTCGGACGTGGCGCGCAGGTCCAGGCGCGTCGTGGCCCAGGCGCTGCCGTCATAGACGTTGACGAACAGGCGGTTGACGTTCGGACTGGCGTGCAGGCTACCCGCCTGCGCCGTCGCCGCCTGGACCAGCGTACCGAGTTGCTCCCAGCGTGCGCCATCGTAGGCCCACAGGGACACCCCGCGCGGCGTCTCGTCGCTCTCGGCCAGCGCCCACAGCCAGCCGCTCCCCGCCGCCAGCGCCCTGACCACATAGCGCGTCGTGGCGGCCCCCGTTGGCCCGGCCCCCGTCGGCGGCGGCGAGACATCCCGCTCCCCGTGGCCGTCGAAGGCGTACAGGCGGTCGCGCACGGTGTAGTACAGCGCGTCGCGGAAGACCGTCAACGCCTTGAAATTGTCCGCGTCGCGCCGCGCCGTGTGATCGACGACGCGGGTCAGCGCGACGGCGTTGTCCCCGATATCGACGCGATACAGGCCATCGCGCTTGGCGAGGTAGATCACCTCGCCCAGGGCGGCCAGACCTGCCGACGGCTCGCGCGGGTCGCCGTCCTCGTAGGCCGAATTGAACGCCGTGCCCGGCGGCGTCTCGCTGCCCAGGCCGCACCACCGCACGCTACGCGACGCGCCCGCCGTCGTGATGCCTACCAGGCGCGCGCCGGCCCGCGTCAGATCGACGATCTCGTAGGCGTTCGCCCCCGACGCCGCCGCCACCGCGTTAGCTGTATTGACAACGAGCGGCCCGCCGCCGCTGGGCACGGCCCACACATAGCCCGCCGTCGCGACCAGTCGCGCCACGTCGGCCGCCGCCCCACCCATCTCGCTGAAGGCGTTTGTCGCCGCTGTGTAGCGGTAGATGCGTGACGCCGCCCCCGCCGCCGCCCCCGCGTAGACGGTCCCGTTGAACTCGGCCCACGCCAGGACGCGCACCCCCAGGCCGGTCGTCGCCTCCGCCCGTGTCGCCATGCGCAGGCCGTCGCCCGCGCGGGCGTCGACTCCCTCACCGCGCGCGTAGCCGCCCTGCCCGAATGCGGCGCGCACCCCCGCGCCGAGACCGCCGTTGTCGACGCCTGGCCGCGCCAGCGCCGAGCGCCCCACTGCGCTCGCGGCGACATGTGGCGCGAGATAGGCTGCCTCGCCGCGCCGGTACGCCAGCCCATCCCGCCCCTGCCGTAGCATGTAGCCGACGCCATTGAGCACAATATGGTGGGTGATGCCCGCCGTAGGCATGGGTCATGCCTCCTTTCCTGACCTGACCGTCCCCGCGCCGTGAGGCGTGTAACGTGAGAACAATCGAAGTGGTTCAGGTCGTTGGCGCCACGACCAGGCGCAACTCGTACTCTGCCCCGTCACCATAGCGCCGCTCGCGCAGGCCATCGTCCGCCCAGGCGACGGTCAATGTCCCCAGTGTGTCGGTCAGCGTCAGCGGCGCGGCCACGGCCCACAAGGCGGTCAGCGCCGCGCGCACCTCCGCCCCACTCAGCGCGTACTCCCCGCCAGCAGGCGTCACCAGGCGCGGCAGCGCCAGGACCGTGCAGCGCGCCACGGCCACGCCCGGCCCCTGGTCCGCCCAGAGCGGCAGGCCCCGCCGCACGTGCTCCACCTCCACCTGCGGCCCGCGCCGGTCGGCGCGCAGGATGAAGCCCACCGCCACCCCGCCATTGACGCTCGCATGCTGCAACGTCATGTGACAATCGACACCCGCTGTAGGCATGGCGCTACCCTCGTTTTCTCCCAACGCTGGTTCTGGGGCGCGGGA
>JAHCIE010000635.1 GCA_026129385.1 Anaerolineae bacterium | reverse complement strand
ATTGGGACCATAGCCTGTCATCGCGAAGTTCATCACTTCAACGGGCGTGTTCGGCAGCCGTTGCCGAAGCTCGTCTTCCAGCAGGCGCGGCCACGCCTGATCGGTATTGACCCCTTCCGCGCTGCTGAAGGCGTCGCCGGTCACGAGGATGCGGAACGCACCCGGCGCTTTGGCGGGCGGGTATTCTGGGCCGGGGAAGCCGAGGGCGTTCGCGGTCACGCGATAGTCGTAGCTCTCCCAGCGTAGCCGCGTTGTCTGCGACGGCTGGAGCCGCCAGCCGAGGTTGGGGTCGGCCATGAGCGACGGCCGCTCCCCCCAGCCCAATACCTCCTGCGGCGCGATGGCCCGCACCGCCATCTCAGCGCCCACCAGGCCAGCCAGCAGCAGGAGCACGCCGGCGACACTGGCCATCGCGGTGCGGGCCAGCCCCAGCGACGCAACGGCGCGCGACAGGCCGCGCAGGGTGGCATTGACGCCGGCTTCCAGCGCCAGCGCCAGGGCCACCGTTCCTACGGTCGCCGCGACGATTCCCCCCACGACCCGCACCGGGCTGACCAGCAGCGTGGCCGGTACCAACGCCACGATGACAGGGTGCTGCACGAGAAATAGGGAGTACGAGTGACGGCCGACCCATCCCCCGATGCCGCCCACCGCCTGGGCGACCGAGGGGGCGCTGAAGAGCGCGCCGAGCAGGATGAACGCGCTTACACCCGTCAGGAAGGGGGCGAAAGTCATCCCCACCAGCGTCAACGACAAAGCCGTGCCGATGGCATACGCGATGACGGCCCCCACCAGGGTAACGGGGGCGCGGAGGCGAGCCTGGGTTGCGGCCGGGTTGTCGTGCAGCCAGCCAGCCAGCGCCATGCCAAATGCGAATTCCGGCAGGCGCGTGATGAAGATCGCGCCGCGACTCCAGGCATCCAGATAGCCATCGAGGGTCAGCAGCCCGATGGCGCGCGAGCCGAAGGCCACGACACAGGCGACCAAGAGCAGGCGCGTGGGGCCGAGGCGGCGCAGGCCCTGCCATAGTAGCGGGTAGACGAGGTAGAGCTGGATCAGAACGGTAACATACCACCAGGCCGGGGCGAAATAGTAGAGGGTGGACGGCGTCACACGCAGCCCGGCCAGGCTCAGGTAGAAGTTGGGGTCGGTCGGGCTTAGCCCCAGTCCCAGCACGACGGCGAGCGCCAGGAACAGCACATGCGCGCCCCACCACAAGGGCAGGATGCGCTTCGCCCGATCGAGGTAGAAAGGGCCGAGGGGGAATGTCCCGCGACCATAGCGGTGCAGCAACGCCCAGGTGAGGCCAAAGCCACTGGCGATGAGGAACCGTTGCACGCCTTGGTCACCCACCCACCCCACGTAGCGCAGGATATTGGCGGGCAGGGTCCATACGCCATAGCCCGCCAACGGCTGGAGTTGCTGGACACGCTCGGCGAGAGGCGGCCACCCGGCGCCCGGGTTGGCGATGTACGGGAAGCTGAACAGGCGCTCGGCGACGTGATTCAGGAAAATCCAGATGACCGCTGTGGCGCGAATCAGGTCGAGGGAGGCAAGCCGCGCTGCCTGGACGCGAACAGCGGCGCCCGCTGGGACGTCGCGGGCGCTTACCGGCGTCGCGATGCTGGCGCTACGCGCTTGAGGTAGCATCAAGCAATCCCCTTATCGTGGCGCGGGCTGGACAACTTGATACAGGTCATAAGGCCCTTCCCGCAGCACAAGGCGGCAGCAGCCGGTCGTGAGATAGTCCGCATATAACTGGGTCCACTTCGAAAACGGGCCATCAATCATGTATTGAGGCGCGAAGGGGGTTGGGTCGTAGGGCAGGCGGCTACTGCCTTCCCCGAACTGGGTCACTTTGGTCAACTCATCCACCCAGACGTTGGTAGGGTGGTGAAAGTTGAGGTCGGCCCAGACATCCAGCTCCCATTCCCACGATTCGACGGGGGCAGTGGCGGGGACGAGATCCGACACAGCGCGGGCGAAACG